>CP070701.1:1061683-1140825 GCA_020349885.1 Acidobacteriota bacterium | reverse complement strand
GCATGTGCGCCATGTGCCAGAACCGCAGCTCATACCCCGTCCTGTCGGCAATGTCCGTGGCGCCGTCCGAGTCGTTGTCAACACCGTCGCTACAACAATTGCCGGCGAGGATGCAGGTCGGGTCGTCTTCGCCGCACAGCGCAAACGCCACGCCCTCCACTGCGCCACCGTAGCCCTTCGTATAGGCGTAGTCCACCTTCAACGGCGTGACGCCGCCGTAGACCTGGAGGCCCGAATCGTAGCCATGGTTGTTCGCAAAGCACTTACCCGTGCCGTCCGTATGGTCGATCGGCGGCAGGTCGCCCTTGATGCCTCCGGCCTCCGGCCGCAGCTGAGTGCCCGTGTGCGTGATGTTCCAGTCGTTCACCTCCCGATACTGCGCACCCTCTGCCGCATCCCCGCAGAAGTCCGCCACCAGCGGACACAGCCCGTTGTCCGGCTCCTGGTTCATCCTGCCCAACGGCACCACGCCCGAGTCCATCAACGCCGAAAACTGCTGTCCCGACGGCTCCGTCTGGAAGTCATCGCTCCACGGCACCGGATCGCATCCCGTGTCGTCCGCCTCCACGTCCAGCGCCATCACCATCAACTGCCGCGTCGGCGCACCCTGCGAGTTGTCCGCCGTGATGTGCACGTCGAACTCGACCAGGTACGGCGTGTTAGTTTCCGGCCAGCTGATCAGCGCGTCGTCCGCGCATATCTCAAACGGGTCCGCCGCGTTGTCCACCACCGTCAGCGGCGGCACCGTCCCGAACGATATCCCGTTCTTGCACATCGACACCGCCGGGTCGTTCGTCCGCAGACTCACCTCCGCCCCCACCAGCGACACCTCCTGGCTCACGTTGTTGATCGACACGACCACGTCCGCTCTCTCCCCTCCGTCCAGCCACCCGTCGTTGTCCGCGCACGGGTCCGTGTCCCACGCCACGTGCTTCAAATAATACGCCGACACCGTCGGGCACTCCGTCGCCCCGATAGCTTCCACCTCGTCCCCGTTGTCCGGAACGCCGTCCGGGTCGTAGTTCGCGATCAGGTTGTCCGCCGTCGTCACGTACAGCACGTTGTCCATCCCCGGCACCGGATTAGCCTTATCCGCGTCGGGGTTCGGCAACACTTCAGTCGACATCGGCACGTACCCTCTGAACAATCCCAGCGTCGGCGTCTCCAACAGCACGAAGTCCTCCACGTCTCCCGTGTTGAAGCTCCGCACCCGCACAACCAGCTGTCCAGCCATGTACTTGCCGGCGATGTCCTGCACCCAGATCTCCGCCCTCGCTCCGGCCGTGCACACCGAGTACTGCTTCGGCTGGAACCAGATGTCCGGCTGCCCGCACGGCGAAGTAAGCGGCGTCGGGTCGTCGACAGCCTGAAACTCCGTCCACTCGATGTTCCAGTTGTCGATGAAATATCCCCCGAGACCCGGCGGACGCGGCAAGCTCGGACAAGTTATGCCTCCCGGCCCGAACTGGTACGGCGGCACGCAGTCCGGCGTCGACCAGTTAGCTCCCCACTCCGCGATAGCCCACCGGAAAGAGTCACCGATCTGCCCGAACGGCGTCAGAATCTGGTCCTCCTCCGGCCCCAGGTTGTCCGGCACGCAGTGCGGGTTCACCTTCGGATCCTTATATCCCGGATCATCCGCATGCAGGTCCTTCGCCCACTTGTTATCCCCGCTATCCCAAGTGGTGTGCTGCGCGTGCTGCCACCACCAGCAATACTCCTCCACCCGCCCGTGAAAATCGCAGTTCCCCCAGCAGCACCGCGAAATGAGCGTGGTGTTCCACTGCGTCGGCAAATAATACGTCGTCGAGCACTGCGACTGATCCGCCGTGTCGCCGTCGATGATTATCGCGAACCAGTTGCTGGCGCCCGTCGGGTATCTCCCGTAGGCCATGTAGTTGTAGTTCGACCAGTGCGTCGAGCGCAGAAACTCCAGGTGCCACTCCGTGCACCCCGGCGAGTGCTGGTGCGGTATCCCTCCCACGAACGGGTGCACCTTCTCGATGACCGGCGAGCGCAGAACCCCGAAGTTGTAGTTGTAGCAGAAGTACCCGCCGCCGCAAGCCTTGAAGCACTCGTACTCTATGGGGTCGTTCGACTGGCACAGGGTGGGGTCACCCTCGGGGGCCGACAAGGCCTTCCCGAAACAGTAATTGCTCTGGCAGGATGCAGTCCCTGTACCTTGATACGACTCATCATGCTGCACCCAGGAGCCCGTGCCGGTCCCACCCGTGTCAAGGGGAAGGCGGTACAGGGTCTCGGCGCCGCAAATCCCTGCCGCGCCCGGCCCCTCGGCCCACACGTAGTCGTGGTTCGAGCAGCAGTTGTAGGTCTCCGCGCACCAGAACGACGCGGACGCCCAGCCCTGCGTGCCTCCGTGCTCAGTGTCAAAGCAGAACCCCGTCGCCGGAACGTCCACGTTCCCCCCGGGCGCCGCCGTCAGGTCGTTCCACTCCGTTCCGCCCGTCCATGGATTCACTCCCGTCGTCGTCCCCGTCGGGTAGTTCGTATTGTAATACTCCTCAGACCAATCCCGCTCCAACTCGTACGTCCGGTTGTACCCGCTCGGCTGTGACAGCCCGTCCGCCGGCGACCACCCCAGCACCTTAAACTCCACCAGGTCCCCGGGGTTCGTCAACCCGGTCCATTCCTGCACCGTGAACGAGAACTGGAACGTCGCCCCGGCTCTCACAACCCCGATGTACGCCGCCTCCATTAACACCCTCACGTTCGGATTCAGGGACACCACGTCGATCCACAGGTCGGTCACGTCCTCCAACTGCGCCAGCTTCACCGTGTGCGTAATCGTCACGATCTCCCACCTGTCAATAAACTCCTCTCGTTGCGGACTCCCGTCGCAGCCTCCGCTCAACTGACTTTCCGCCAGCCACAGCCGCACCGCGCAGTTCGCCGTCGTGCTCGCCACAGCCTCATATCCGGGCGGGTCCTCGTCCGCATGCCTCGCCTCCACCACAAAACCGTGCAACAGTTCCAATATCCCGTTTTCCTGCGTCGGCGCGCTGTCCGTCACATCAATCGCAGGCGTCTCCCACATCGGCCCCGGCCCGGGCAACACCGTGAGCGTCTCCTTGTCATACACGTTACCCGCATAATCATACACCCTCACCACGATGTCGAAATTCGACTTCGCCAGGCTCGTGTCCTTCATGTACACCACCGCCTGGTCGTCGCACGTATACGCCGTCTTGTCCCACGACAGCCGCGCCCTGTCGCCGGCCGCCACGTTGCCCACCACGACCAGCGCGTAGCCCTGAAACACCGACGAGATCTGTTCTCCCCCGCCGGGCCTCGATTGCTCCACCCGACCGTTGCCCGGAATGTTCGCCCCCAGCACCTCGATCGTCCACGGCCCAACCTTCGAGCCCGATATCGTCGGCTTGTCCAGGAAGATGCACTCCACGTTGTTGAGGTTGTCCGGCGACACCAGCCCCGCCGCCGTCCACGGCGCCGACCCCGCCGTGAAGTTGTTGCCCACGTACAGCGTCCCGTCCGGCGCCCACGCCCTCAGGTTCAGGTTGTTGATCGCAGGGAAAGCCGCCCGAATCGCCCCCGTCGGATCGCTCCATGCCAGCGTAATCTTCAATCCTCCCTCTCCCGTGTTGCCCACGGCGCCCCCGCCATCCACCTGCACGGTAAACGTATGCCTCTGCCCCGTCTCGAGCGACGCCCTCGGCTGCATCCCGTGCGCAAGCGGAATCCCGCTCGCGTCTGTCAGCGTCGTCGCCCCGTTGTACACGTCGTTCAGCACCAGCACCTGCCGATCCGACTCCCCGCTGAACGACAGCACGTCGTCCAGCACCATCCGGCCCCAGCCCTGTCCTCCCGTCGGCCGGGGCGCGCTCGCTCCCCCGCCTCCCGTCGTCGCCGTATAGTTACCCGTCATGTTCCGGCACGAGTTAATCAGCATCGCCTTCACCAGCGCGCTCGACGGCGAGAAGCTGTCTCCCGAGCCTACCGGGAAGACCTGGTCGCGGTAGTCGTCGATGGGCGTGCCGCGCGTGTCCGCTCCAGACGGGTAATAACCGTCCATGAAATACTCTCCCACCAGCACCGCGGCCCCAGTCACCAGCGCCGACGCCACCGACGTGCCCGTGTAGACCCCCGTCAAGCACGTCGGCGTGGTCTGGTTCTCCTGCGACCCCGTCGCCGCCATCGTCGTCCCGCTGAAGGCGATCACCTCCGGCTTGAGGCGCCCGTCCAGCGTCATGCCGTGCGACGAGGTGGCGTCCACATTCTCCGGATTCGCCGCGTCCGCCGCCCCCACCGTCAGCGCGTTCTTCGCCACCTGCGGCCCTCCGTTCAACGTCCCCGAATTCGGTCCCGCATCTCCCGCCGCCGTAACCAGCAAGAAATCCCTCATATACCACAGGGCGTTGTCCGTCCTGAAGGCAAACTCGTCGTACTGGATCGAGGGGTAGTCATAGCCCCATGGATAGTTGGCTGCTCGAGCACCAATGTACGCCCCCCACTCGTTCTGTCCCGACTTGGTCAACGCATTCGCGTGCTCGTAGCTCCAATGAAAGATGGCTTCCGCATAGTTGACGCCTACCTGCGTGTACCAGCCCACCAGCGAAGGATCCCCTATATCCTCGGAAAACACCACCAACTGCGCCCCGGGCGCCATCCCGAACTGCTCCGGAGACGTCGTCGTCACACCCAGCTCGGTCGCCAGCCCGTTCGTGCCGAAATCGTCCCCTACAATGCTGGACGCCACCCACGTTCCGTGCGTGCCTCCTGATCCAGGCAACACGCCCGGTTCTATATCCCTGCACGCCGCCAACAAATACGTGCGGATGCTTATCACCTTGTTGTCCGGGCAGTTCGGCGTGGGAAAATCAGATATACCGCACACCGCCTCCCCGCACCACACGTCACTGTACCTCAAGTAGCAGCTTCCCGTGTCGCAGGGGTTGTCGTACAGTGCGGCAATCTGCCCATACCCCGTCAAGCCCTGCGCCCAAATCGTGTGGTCGCTCATATTGGCCGACTGCAAATACGCCGTCCGCGTGTAGTTCATCGGCTTCATCGGCGGAACCACGTCCACCGAGTACACGTCCGCGTTGTGGATCAGTCCGTGGACCAGTCCCGCAAGCTGCATCACGTCAACCCGCACCACCACCAGACCGTCCTCTTCCGAACTGTACACAACCTCAAGGTTCGGATTCAGCCCCGGCACCAGACTCGCCTTCGTTCGCCCCTGCGCCAGGCCTATCCGCAGCGCCACCGTTCCGTCCGGCGCGATCGCACCATTAAACTCCGACATATACGGACCGCCCGGCTCCGTGATCAACTCCTCCAGCGCCGCCCCGAGCTTGAACGCCGGCGGGTACTGCTCCACCGCCCGCGTCCCCGGAAGCGTCCTCACCGCTCCCTGATTCGCCGCCGCCACGCGAACCACGTACGCGTTGTTGGGCATGTAGTCCAATATTTCCGCTCCCAGGCCAAGGAGCTGCTCGCGCCACTCCTTCGTAATCACCCCGTCGTGCTGCACGATCAACAGCAATTCCTGTCCGCCCCCCTTCGGGCCGGTGCCCATCCCCACCCCAAGCGAGGGAAGCGCAGGCAGACCTCTACTAGGGTCAAACTTATACGGCCCAAACTTCAGGAGCGACGGGTCCATCGCCTCGCGGTTGTTCTGCAAGAACGCCGGAGTCTCGAACGCCGTTCCCGGCGGCGCCTCCCCTCCCCGCGCGATCTGCTCCATGAGCCGGCGATGGCTCTCCATCAGCTTGGCTTTGCCCCGGCGCCGGGCCCCCGTTGTCGGCTGAGACGGTGACGCCGTCCTCAGCCCGGTAGCGCGCCGCTGCGCAAAAAAAGACGGGGCCGATAACCCCGCCGCCACAGCCAGTACGATGATTGCATAACACGTTTTCCGCCAACAGCTGCGATTGTGTTTCATGAGCTTGCGTTCCCTTTCCTTTTGGTGGTTAATTGCCAGTTTTTAAGATACAAGAACCCCCGGCACTTCCAAAAGTACCTGAGCGTTCTCCTCTAGAGAGCCCTGAGCGATTGCGTTACCCACTTACCTTTATCTTCTCTCTTTGCGGAAACCGCCGCAACGGGGATTGGCCGGCCGAAGCTGCCCAAAGTCCAACGACACCCTACCACCTTAAAAAGCATTTGTCAATAGGAAAAATCAATTTTTTTGTTTTTCCGTTCGATATCTCGGACAAACAGGAAGCCACCCCGGTGGAACCAGCCGTCACGGACAGCCGGGCGGTCACCCCACGTCCCAAACGCGTCACGCCGCAGGAGCCCTTCCCGTCCTGCAACAGCTCCACGCTGCGCCCCCGCTATTCCCGCGCCACGTATTCGAAGAGCACCGTTCCCGAAGCGAGGTAGAGGACGGCGCACGCCAAAAGAATCATGAGAAAATGCCCCGCGCCCGCGCCCGCCAAGGCCGCGGCCCACCCCTCCGCGCCGACCATAATTAAAGGAAGCGCCAGGGGAAAGAAAAGAAGCGGAAAAAGCATTTCCCGCTTTTTCGTGTGCACGGAGACGGCGGCCAGGAGCGTGCCGAGGGCGGCGATGCCGAGGGTGGAAATTCCCAAAAGCGCCGCGAGCCACCCGAGGCTCCGCACTGGCAGGCGGAAAAGGAGCGAAAACGCGCTCCAGACAAAGACCTGCGTCAAGAAAATCAAAAGGAAATTGCCGGCCGTCTTTCCCACGTAGACCGCGTCCGCCGGCGCCGGCATGAGCAGCATGGCGTCGAAGGCGCCGTGTTCTTTTTCGGCCACAAAGGTGCGCCCCAGGCCAAGCGTCGCCGAGAAAAAGAACGCGATCCAAAGGCCGCCGGTGGCGACGCGGTCGAGAACGCTTTCGTCCCAAAAGAGCGTAAAGTGAAAGACCAAGGCGGAGAGAAGCCCGAAGAGCGCCATGGTGAGAACCCGCTCCCGGGCGGCCCATTCGAGGGCCATGTCGGCGCGGAATACGGTCCAGGCGGCACGCATCATGGCGCACCCTCCGGTGGGCTCGCCATACGGCCCGACGGGGGAGCAGCTTGCGTCAAAAGCTTGCGCTCCTCGCAGCGCCTCCCCTCAAGATGGAGCATGCGGGAAGCCAACCGCCCGACCCGCTGCGCCTCGTGCGACGTGAAAAGAAGCGCCCGGCCGTCCCGGGACACCTCTTTAAGGAAGGACTCGAGGCGCTCCGCGTAGGCGGCGTCAAGTCCCGCGAAAGGCTCGTCCAGAAGAAGCACGCGCGGGGTGTGAAGCGTTGCGCGGGCAAGCGCCGCCCGCTGGCGAAGGCCGCGGGAAAGCACGTTGACGGCCAGTCGGCGGAACGGCCCGAGGCCCCAGTGCTCCACGGCGTCCCGCACGCTTTTCGGGCGATCGGCCACGCGGTAGAGCTCCGCAAACAAGAAAAGATTCCGCTCCACGGAGAGGTCTCCGTAAAGGAGGGCGTCGTGGCCGACAAATCCCAGGGAGCGCCGCATCGCTTCCTCAGAAACGACCGAGCCCCCCCCACCGCCATCTCCGGGCGCCGGCGACCAGAAAAACGCCCCTTCGGTGGGGCGAAGGAGCGACGCCAGGATGCGCAGGAGCGTCGTTTTGCCGCTTCCGTTCGGGCCGACCAGGGCCGCGGCGTCGCCCGGGCGCAGCTCGAACGAAACGTCCGAAAAAATTTCGCGGAGGGCGAAGCGCTTCGCAAGCCGCTCTACGCGCAGGAAAGGTTCCGAAACCATGGGAGAGTCAAGGGTCGATGGTCAGCCACGGCGTATATCGCATGAAGCCAGCAGTGCCCTACGCAACACGAGATACGCTTACGGCGGAAATTGCCTCAGAAAACGCAGGTCGTTCTCGTAGAACTGGCGCGAGTCATTAATGCCGTACTTGAGGACGGCCATGCGGTCCACGCCCATGCCGAAGGCAAAGCCCGTCCAGCGCTCGGGGTCGATGTCCACGGCGCGAAAGACGTTCGGGTGCACCATGCCGGCGCCCAAAATCTCGATCCAGCCCGTGCCGCCGCAGAGGCGGCATCCCTTCCCATCGCATACCGCGCAGGCGACGTCCACCTCGGCGCTCGGCTCCGTGAAGGGGAAAAAGCTCGGGCGGAAGCGCAGGCGGGTGGTTTCGCAGAAGAACCGCCGGGCGAAATGCTCCAGCGTGGCCTTGAGGTTCGAGAACGTGACCGCCGGGCCCACCGCGAGCCCTTCGATTTGAACGAACATCGGCGTGTGCCGGATATCGTAGTCGCGCCGGTAAACCTTGCCGGGGGCGATGACTTGAAGCGGCGGCTTCTTTTTGAGCATCGTCCGGATTTGCACGGGCGAGGTGTGCGTGCGCAGGAGCGCGCCGTGCTCCAGGAAGAAGGTGTCCTGCATGTCGCGCGCCGGATGGTCCTTGGGGATGTTGAGGGCCTCGAAGTTGTAGAAGTCGTTTTCGACCTCCGGGCCCGATTCTATCGAAAAGCCCATGGCGACGAAAATCTCCTCCAGCTCCTCCCGCACCGTCGTGAGAGGGTGGCGGCGGCCCATAAACGTCCGCCGCCCCGGCAGCGTCACGTCCATCGCCTCCGCGTGGAGCCGCCGCTCCTCGCCCGCCCGCGCGATCTCCGCCCCGCGCGCCTCGAACGCCTCTTCCGCGAAAACCTTGAGCTCGTTCGCAAGGCGCCCGAGCATAGGACGCTCCCCGGCGGGCGCGTCCTTGAGGAGCGCCATGACCTGCGTCACCGCACCCTGCTTGCGACCCAGGAAGCGCACGCGCAACGCCTCAAGCTCCTCCGGAGTGCCCGCGCTCCCGAGGGCCGCTTCCACTTCGCGGCGGAGGGCCTTGATTCGCTGCTCCGGGGTCATCTGCAGGTTCTTACCTTATCTTTGAACAGTAAAAAAGAGGCCGCCGCCGATTTACGCCGACATGGCCGCTTTGGCGGCTTCCACCACGGCCTTGAATGCGGCCGGCTCCTCCGCGGCAAGCTGCGCGAGCACCTTGCGGTCCATCTTGATGTCCGCCCGCTTGAGGCCCCAGACGAAGCGGCTGTAGGAAAGCCCGTGGAGGCGCGCGGCGGCATTGATGCGGAGAATCCACAGGTTGCGGAAATCCCGCTTGCGGCGGCGGCGGTGTGCGTAGGCGTAAAGGAGGGAGTGCTCGACGGCCTCCTTCGCCGTGCGGTAGAGCTTGCTCTTTGCGCCGAAGTAGCCCTTGGCGCGCTTTAGAATCTTGCGGCGGCGCTTGAGTTTTCGGTTTCCGCGTTTTACTCGAGGCATGGCAGCGTCCGTCTCCGGCTCATGCGTAGGGAAGCAGCCGTTTCACGCGCTTGGCCATCTTCGGGACGAGCACCCCCGCCTTGCGCAGGCGGCGCCGGCGCGCGCTTTTCTTGAGTCCCAGATAATGGCGGCGGCTCATCTTGCTATGAACGACCTTTCCCTTGCTGGTCACGCGAAACCGCTTCTTAACGGACCGGTTAGTCTTCTGTTTTGGCATGGTTTTTCGATTCTCCTCTGGGCTTCGAATTCTTCGGCATGAGCACCATCACGAGCTGCCGCCCTTCGGTCTCGGGCTCTTTCTCGACGACGCCAAGCTCTTTCACGTCCTCGCGGACGCGGCCCAGGAGCCTCTGGCCGATTTCAATGTGGCTCATCTCCCGCCCGCGGTGGCGGATGACCACCTTCACCCTGTGGCCTTCCTCGAGAAAGCGCGAGAGACTCCGCATCTTGATTTGATAATCATGCATGCTGGTTCCCTGGCGTAACGTGATTTCCTTGACCGAAACGCTCTTCTGGTGCCGGCGCGTCTGGCGCTCCCGCTTCTCCTTGTTGTAGAGAAACTTTCCGTAGTCGAGGAGGCGGCACACAGGCGGGATGGCCTGCGGCGCCACCTCGACAAGGTCGTAGCCCGACTCTTTTGCGATTCCCATGGCCTTCTGGATCGGCATAATTCCCAACTGCTTTCCTTCAGCGTCGATCACCCGAACCTCACGGGCTCGAATCTGGTGGTTTTTGCGGTGGCGCGTATTGCTCTGAATAGAACGGGTCCTCTTGTTAAATGATACCGAGCTTTCTGGAGTGCTGCATGAAGAAAAACGCCTAGAATGACACGGCGAGACTTCGGGTGCGCTCCAGCTCCAGGAGGCGCGCCTTCACTTCTCCGCAAGGCTTCGTTCCGAGGTCGCCCTGGCCGCGGGCGCGCACGCTCACGGTGCGGGCCGCGGCCTCCTTGTCTCCCACGATCAGCATGACGGGAATTTTGTCCATTTCCGCATCCCGTATCTTAGCACCAATTTTATCGCCGCGCGAGTCAACCGTGGCGCGCAGGCCCGCTTCCGCAAATTCCCGGCGCAGCGCCTCGGCGTATTCGAGGCTCCGGTCCGTCACGGGAAGGACGCGCGCCTGCTCGGCGCAGAGCCAGAGG
Source organism: Acidobacteriota bacterium (assembly GCA_020349885.1). Classification (NCBI taxonomy): domain Bacteria; kingdom Pseudomonadati; phylum Acidobacteriota; species Acidobacteriota bacterium. The sequence goes on along the minus strand of CP070701.1, from coordinate 1,130,455 downwards.
GGAAACGCTCCGGCGTGGTGCTCGATCAGCATGCCGACGAAGCGCTCGAGCGAGCCCAAAAGCGCGCGGTGAATCATGAAAACGTGGTGGCGCTTCGAATCGGCGCCCACGTACGTGACGTCGAAGCGGCGGGGAAGGTTGAAATCAAACTGCACGGTCGAGCACTGCCATTTCCTCCCGATGGCGTCCACGAGCTGGACGTCGATCTTCGGGCCGTAGAACGCGGCCTCGCCCTCCTTGCGCGCGAAGTCCCACCCCTTGCGCCGAAGCGCCTTGACGAGCGCCTCCTCCGCTAAGGCCCAGCCCTCGGCCGTGCCGGCGTAGCTTTCCCGGTGCCCGGGGTCCCACGTGCTCAGATCCACGGCGTACTCCGAGAACCCGAACGTCTTCAAAATTCTTTCCAGCAGGTCCAAAACGCCGCCGATCTCCTCCTCGACCTGCTCCGGCGTGCAGAAGATATGGGCGTCGTCCTGCGTGAAGCCCCGCACCCGGAGCATCCCGTGCAGCACGCCCGAGCGCTCGCAGCGATAGACCGTGCCCAGCTCGGCCGTGCGGACGGGCAATTCCCGATAGCTCTTCATCGAGGTCTGATACATCAGGATGTGGCCGGGGCAGTTCATCGGCTTGATAACGTACTCCTCCTCGTCCTGCTCGAAGAAATACATGTTCTCCTTGAAGAACTCGTAGTGGCCCGACGTTTTCCACAGCTCACCGCGGGCGATGTGCGGCGTGTAGACGAGGTCGTAGCCGCGCAGGCGGTGCTCCTCCTTCAAGAACGCCTCGATGCGCTCCCGGACGAACGCGCCGCGCGGGTGCCAGAACACGAGGCCGGCCCCCGCCTCCTCGTGCACGCTGAAAAGCCCCAGGCGCTTGCCGAGCTTGATGTGGTCGCGCTTCTTGGCCTCCTCGAGGCGCTGCAGGTGCTCGTCGAGCTCCCGCCGCGTCGCGAACGCCGTGCCGTAGATGCGCTGGAGCATGGGGTTTCGCTCGTCGCCCCTCCAGTAGGCGCCCGCGACGGACAGCAGCTTGAACGCGCCGACCTTGCCCGTCGAGGGAAGGTGCGGGCCGCGGCAGAAGTCCATGAAGGAGTCCTGCTTGTAGCACGAGGCCGTGTCGCCCTCGGCCTTCTCCTCGATAATCTCCACCTTCAGTGTATCGCCCAGCTTCTTGAAGTAGGCAATCGCCTCGTCCTTGGGCATCTCGACGCGGCGGACGGGAAAGTCGGCCCGCACGAGCTCGGCCATCTTCTCTTCGATTCGCTCCAGGTCCTCCGCCGTGAACGGCGTGCCCTTGTCGAAGTCGTAGTAGAACCCCTCGTCGATGACGGGGCCGATGCCGATCCGGACGCCGGGGAAAAGCTCCGTCACGGCGTGCGCGAGAAGGTGCGACGCGGTGTGGCGAAAAATTTCCAAGGCCTCCTCGTCGCGCGGCGTGAGGATGCGCAGGCGGCAGTCCCGCTCGAGCGGAAGGTACACGTCCACCACCCGGCCGTCCACCTCGGCCGCCACGGCGTCCCGGGCGAGGCGCTTGCCGATGCGCTCGGCCACCTCAAGGGCGCTCGTCCCCTTGGGCACCTTTTGCGTGCTCCCGTCGGGAAGTGTAATCGAGATTTCCTGCATCCTGCTCTTTCGCCGTATCAGACCTCGCTCCGCCGTAGCGGCTACGCGAAGGCGAGTGGTAGGCGCGGGCGGTCTCGAACCGCCGACCTCTACCGTGTCAAGGTAGCGCTCTAACCCCTGAGCTACGCGCCTGCGCGGGTTACTCCCGATTTCGAGTCGAGGTTAACCCTCTATATTAAAGGAAAGAATAGGAGAAAACGCTCGCACCTGTCAACCAAACGGGCCGCAGGTCTTCAACGGGCAACACCCTCGCAGCACGATGTCGAGTAACGAATGCCTGGTTATTGCAAACGCAGTCCTTTTTGTGCTACCTTGCTTATTGTACTCAGCAGGGGTTCTACGCCTAAGCTTTAACGGGAGGACTTAGGTTCTCTCTCAAAACGTAAAACGTATCCTTGAACATCAAGAACATGAAAAGGAGAAATGCGTTATGACAACAACAGCGCTTCTCGCGCTGGGAGGCGTTTTCGCCTTTTTCGCTTTGCCCTTATACGGGGACGATTCCCCTGAACAAGCCCCCGAGCATGGCCTGCGCCTCGATCCGCCCACCATCGTCGCCCCTTCGGGCGGGCGCGTGGAAAGGGACGACGAGCCCGGGCGGGAAAAGCGGGCGCAAATCGACCCCGAAGAAATCTGGTTCGCAAGCCGGCACTCCCTGCGGCCCGACGAGGGCATCGACTCCGAGGTGCGTTTTCCCCTGCGCGGCGTCTACGCCGTGCAGTTTCGGGGGCCCATCCTGAAGGAATGGCGCGAGGCGCTCGAGGCCGCCGGCGCGCGCATCCTCGACTACGTCCAAAACTACGCCTACATCATCGAGGTTCCGGAGGCGTCTTCCGACGACGTCGTGGCACTCGTCCAGGGCGGCCCCCTGCGCTACCTCGGGCCGTACCCGGCGGAGGCCAAGATCGCCTGGGGGCTGCAGCAGGCGGTGGAATCGCGCCCGCCGGAAGAAAGCATCGAGATTACGGTGCGCTTCTTCGATGTTCTCACGAAAGCGCAGGAGGAGGCGGTCACGGACATCCTGGCGGTTACAAAGTGGGAGGACGATCCCGTGATGCCGTTCGCGCGGGGCACGGTCGAGCCGGGTAAGCTCCAGCAGATTGCCGAGCTCCCGTTCGTCAAGTGGGTGGAGGAGTACGTGCCCGGAAAGCTTGGCAACATCGAAAGCTCTATGAGCGGCGGCGCCGACCAGGTGGCGGGCTGGGGCACCTACGACGGTACGGGCGTTCGCGTCGCGGTGGACGACTCGGGAATCGCGCGGACGGGCAATTCGACGCAGTGCGGGGCCGGGGGAGCAGCCTACCACCCCGATATAAATTCCGGCCGCATCGCGGACCAATGGGACTTCCATTATGGCGACTCGAACCCCTGCGACGACAACGGCCACGGCACGCATGTCGCGGGAACCATCGGCGGCGACGGCACGAACACGAGTGCTTGGACGGGAATTGCTCCCGGTGTGACTTATTTGATTTACAAGGACTGCAGCGCGGGAGGTATAGGCTTTGGAAACTTCACGAGCGTCCTGAGCCGTGCGGCCTCGAACGACGCGAACGTGGTGGCCTGCAGCTGGGGCGGCGGGAACGGTGTCTACAACTCGAAAAGCGAGGCGGCGGACAACGCCGTGCGCGGCAACTGGGACGGAAGCGACGCCAAATCCCAGTATATGAATATATCGGTTTGCTCGCAGAACGACACCTACCTCTGCACGAGTCCCGCCACTGGGAAGAACGTCATCGGCGTGGGAGCCACGAAAGACGGGAACAACGCAGGGGGCAGTGACTTCTGGCCTCCCACGGAAATTGCGTCGTTCAGCAATTTCGGACCCGTGGACACGGACGGCGACGGAAAAACACGCATCAAGCCCGACGTGGTGGCCCCCGGCACGTCCACTATGTCGACCGCGGCCTCGCACCTCTACGGGGACGGCCGGGTCTACACAACTGAAAACGGCACCAGCATGGCGCAGCCCACGGTGGCGGGCACCATGGCGCTCATGCTGGACGCGTATCCCGGCTATGAGGACTGGCCCGAGATCATCAAGGCGCGCATCCTCGCCACGGCTGTGAACATGGGCAGCACGGACTACTTCGGACACGGCATGGTGGACGCCCTTCACGCCATCTACTCCACCTCGAGTCTCGACATGGTCCGTTGGGCCGGAGGCTACATCACCGACACGAGCGACGAGGACGAACACAGCTTCACCGTACCCGCGGGCTACGAGGAGGTGCGCGTCTACCTCACATGGAGCGATCCGCCCTCGCTCGTCACCGAGGTGGTGAACGACCTCGATCTGAGGGTCTACGACGGCACCGACACGCTCGTGGGATCCTCCCTAAGCTATGATGACACCGTCGAGTACGTGCGCCTGACAAGCGGCGTGGCCGGCTCGTGGCGCGCCGTCGTGCGGGGGGAGAACGTGACGGAGCCCGAGCCCGACCAGAAATACGGCATCATCGCCGTCGTCGTCCTCACCCCCCCTTCGCGCTCCCTGAGCGCCTCGGCAAGCGACACCTGCCTCCGGCCCAACCAGACGTTCAGCATCAACACCACGTACTCGAACACGGGGTACTCCGTTGTGGGCTCCCAAACCCAAATGGATTTGCCCAACAACACGTCGCTTTTCTCGTTCCTGGACGTGAACATGACGACCGAGGATCCCGGCCGCAGCCACACCTACCTGGAGAGCGAGCTCTGGCGCGACGTGGCGCTGAACCGCTACTACCTCGGTACGGGAATCGTCAACCAGAGCATCCCGCGCAGCGCGACGTGGAACCTTCAAGTAGGCTCCGGAACACCCAACGGATCGTACAACTTCTACGTCTACGCGAGCGCGGCCGGGGAAAGCAACCTCAGTAAAACCGTCACGGTCACGGTAGACGGCACGGAGCCGGGAGCCGTGACCGGCCTCGACAGCAGCGACCACACTATAGGTGAGTGCTCGAACGACATGACCGTCACGATGACGTGGACGGCGGCCACGGACGGCGGAGGCTGCGGCATCGACGGCTACGGCATCTCCTGGACCAAAGGAGCGCAGGACATCCCCGCCGAGATCAAGGACATCGAGGAGGTCACGACCTACACCGGGACGCTCGCGGCCTCCGCGTCTCCCTACTACTTCAACATCCGCTCCGTGGACAACGCCGGAAACTGGGACACGGACTACGTCTGGTGGGGGCCGTTCTATCTAGACGACGTCGCCCCGGCGAACGTAACCAACCTCGACAGCATCAACCACACGCTGAACGAGTGCTCCACCAATCTCTCCGTCACGATGACGTGGACGGCAGCGACGGACGCCCACTGCGGAGTTGACGGCTACGGCATCTCATGGAGCACCGCACCCGTCTTGCCCCCCGCCGTCAAGGACATCGAGGATGTCACGACCTACACGGAAACGCTCGCGGCTTCCGAGTTTCCCTACTACTTCAACATCCGCTCGGTGGACAACGCCGGCAACTGGGACACAGACTACGTCTCGTGGGGGCCGTTTTACCTTGGAGAGGTGGATGCTACGTGGACGAGCAACGAGCCCGTGTGCGTCGGGGATCCCGTCAACTTCGACGCTCCTTCAGGAAACGATTTCTACGAATGGGATTTCGGAGAAAACTGCAACTACGGCGTTGTGATCAACGAGGTGAACGTCGGCAGCCCGGCCTACGTCGAGCTCTACAACAGCGGGAGCACGGACGTAGACCTGGAGGACTGGGAGTTTGCGTGGACGGACACGCTTCCGACCAGCGGGAGCTTTTTGGTTGCAACAACGTTTATCCTGGGGCCAGGGAAGTACGTTCAGATCGTTGATGGCCCCGGGGTGGACGACGCCACGCACATCTATATCGGGGAAGCCATTCCTTGGGACGAGGCCCGCGGAGGGTCGGCGGCCTTGAACGACATTAATGGAAAATGCGTTGATTTCGTACGCTGGGGTGGGGACGTTACGCCGCCGCCGCCGGGGACGTCGTGGGGCGAGGCGAGCGTGCTCACGACGCCGCGGAACGTCGGTGAGAGCCTTTCGCGGGACGATTCGAGCACGGACCGCGACAGCAGCGAGGACTGGTGCATCCAGGCGCCGACGAACGCAGCGCCTGCGGAGCCCGTGCAGAACTCGAACTGCCCCGACGTTCGCGAGTGCTCTGGGGCGGGCTGCCGCTACACGGTGATAATCAACGAGGTGAGCGTCGGCGAGCCCGCTTCCGTGGAGCTATACAACAGCGGAAGCATGAGCGTGAACCTCCAAGGCTGGATGCTTTTCTGGACGGACACGCTTCCCGCCTCGGGCTTCTACGTTCTGCCGAGCTTCGAGCTGCACCCTGGCGCCTACGTCCAGCTCGTCAACAATACCAATCCAGACGACGCGACCCACATATATCTCGGCAGCGGCATCACGTGGTTTTATCCGCGGGGTGGCTCAGCGGCATTGCTCGACGACGCCGGAATCGGCGTGGATTTCGTACGATGGGAAGGGGACATGACGACGCCCCCCGGCGGAACGTCGTGGGTGGAGCCGAGCGTGCTTCCCTCACCGCTGGACGACGGTGAGAGCCTTTCGCGAGACGATTCGAGCACGGACAAGAACAGCAGCGACGATTGGTGCCTACAGGTGTCGACGAACGACGTGATGCTGGAGCCCGTTCAGAACTTGGACTGTCCTGCCGTGGAGGAGTGCCTGCAGGGCGGATGCAGCTACGGGGTAAGGATTAACGAGGTCGGCGTGGGCACCGCCTACGTCGAGCTCTACAACAGCGGGAGCACGACGGTGGACCTAGACGACTGGGAGCTGGCGTGGACGGACACGCTGCCCGACTCGGGCAGTTTCCTGCTGCCGGTGTTTCTCCTGGCTCCGGGAGCGTATGTACAGCTCGTTGAAGGAAGCGGCAGCAATGACTCGACCCACATCTACCTTGGTGACAGCATAGCGTGGGACGAGAGCCGGGGCGGGTCGGCGTCCCTGTCTGACGAGAACGCCGTCGGCGTGGACTTCGTGCGGTGGAAAGGGGACGCAACACCGCCCCCGTCGGGAACGGCCTGGGTTGAGGTGAGCGTGCTGCCGGCGCCCGCCAACGTGGGTGAGAGTCTCTCGCGCGACGATTCGAGCGCGGACCGCAACTCGAGCGAGGACTGGTGCATCGCGTCGCCGTCGGACCCTGCGGGAGACGAGCCCTACCAGAATCCCGGCTGCCCGCTGGTGCCCGACTGCCCGTCGAACGGGATAGAGGATCCGTCTTACCTATACGACGATCCGGGCACGTACATAGTGACGTTGACCGTGGCGGATACCATCGGATGCACGGACACTCATTCAGCCAGCGTGACGGTAGGAGAGTATCCGGCTACGAACATTCAGCCCGACGGCCCCGTTATTTGCCCGGGCGACTCCCAGGTCCTGGATGCGAATCCGTGGGGCGGGACGCCTCCGTACACGTTCCTGTGGAGCCCGGGGGGTACCCAGTCGCAGACGATCAACGTGTCGCCCGCGGTGACGACGGCCTACAGCGTGACGGTGACGGACGCGATCGGCTGCGCGGCGGGTAGCAACGAGACGGTCACTGTGAATCCGAGCCCGGCGACGACGATTGCGGAGACCTGCGGAGATCCGACTTCGGTGCTCGACGCCGACCCGTCGGGCGGAACGCCTCCGTACACGTTCCTGTGGAGCACGGGAGCGACGACGCAGACGATTTCCGTGCCGTGCAGCACGGGGCTGTACTCCGTGACGGTGACAGACGCGGCCGGATGCTCCGGCACGTCGCCTATATTCAACACGTGTCCCTGCAGCGGACAGCTGCCGGAGCCGAATCCGATTACCGGGCCGCCGCTGGAGGCGCTGAATAAAGACGGTGACCTGTGGCTCGTGGAAATGGTAGCGGGAGCGACACAATACAACGTGTACACGAACCCGATAGCTTCCTTCGGCCTGCCGTCGGCGGACGACAAGTACGACAACGGCGCGGTGGTAGGAACCACGTGCTTCCTTCAGGTTGGACCGGCATTGGACGTACAGGACAACGGCGACGGCACGGCGGATATGAACTACCCGCTGGCGGACAACGCCTGGTTCCTGATAACGGCGGCGAGCAGTGCTGCGGGAAGCGAGTCGACGGTCGGCTTCGACAGCGCGGCGGTGGAGCGGACCTCGACCAACACATGGGTGATGTGCGGGCCGTAATCCGAAGAAGATAACCAAAATATTTCCGAAGGGGCTCGTATGAGTCCCTTCGGCGTTTAAGGGTGGGCGACGGCGCCGTCAAGGCATCCAGCCCCGGGCGCCCGCCTCGCTACGGATAGATCGGAAACGCCCGCGCCAACTCCTTGACGCTCGCGCCGACGCGCTCGGCGACGCCGGCGTCGCCCTTGGAGTCGAGCACCTCGCACATCCACGAGGCGATCTGCCGGGCCTCCGGCTCCTTCATGCCGCGCGTCGTGATGGCGGGCGAGCCGACACGGATGCCGCTCGCGACGAAGGGCTTCTGCGTGTCGTAGGGAACGGTGTTCTTGTTGACGGTGATGTGCGCGGCGCCGAGCCACGCTTCGGCATCCTTGCCCGTGACGCCTTTCTTGAACACGTCGACCAAGAAGAGATGGTTGTCGGTTCCTCCCGAGACGATGCGGAAGCCGTTCTCCGCGAAAACGGCCGCCATGGCGCGGGCGTTTTTCAGGATTTGTTCCTGATAGGCCCGGAATTCGGGCGCGGCGGCCTCCTTGAAGCAAACGGCCTTCGCCGCGATGACGTGCATCAGGGGGCCGCCCTGGAGGCCGGGGAAGACGGCGCGGTCGATCTCCTTCGCCCAGGACTCCCGGCACAAAACCATGCCGCCGCGCGGGCCGCGAAGCGTCTTGTGGGTGGTGGTCGTGACGAACTCGGCGAAGGGCACGGGGCTCGGGTGGAGGCCCGTGGCCACGAGGCCCGCGATGTGCGCGATGTCCGCCATGACGAGCGCGCCGACCTCGTCGGTGGCGGCCCGGAATTTTTCGAAATCGATGATGCGCGAGTAGGCGCTCGCGCCCACGACGATGATCTTTGGGCGGTGCTTCTTCGCGAGCGCGCGCACTTCGTCGAAATCGATTCTTTCGGTCTCCCGGTTCACGCCGTAGGCCGCGACGTTGAAGTATTTTCCTGCAATGGAAAGCGGATGGCCGTGCGTGAGATGACCGCCGCAGGAGAGGTCCATGCCCAAGAGCGTATCGCCGGGCTTCAGGGCGGCGAAGTAGACGGCGCTGTTCGCCTGCGTTCCCGAATGCGGCTGCACGTTGGCGTGCTCGGCGCCGAAAAGCGCCTTGGCGCGCTCCCGGGCGAGCGATTCGGCCACGTCCACAAACTCGCAGCCCCCATAGTAGCGACGCCCGGGATAGCCTTCGGCGTACTTGTTCGTCATGACGGAGCCCACGGCTTCCAGAACGGCGGGCGAGACGAAGTTCTCGGACGCGATGAGCTCGATGCCCTCGTTTTGCCGGCGGCGCTCGTCTTCGATGGCACCGAAAATCTCAGGGTCGGTTTTTTCGAGAGGGCGTGTTTTTTCGGCACTCATAGCACGTACCCTAAGGCTTGAAGATGGTATCGAACGTCCTCCTCAAGATGCTCCTTCGGCTCTGTGGGAAACGTCCCCCTGAGCGCCTCGTTCCGCGCCTGCGTTTGCGAAAGGCGCTCCTGCAACCGTGCAACGATGTCAGCACGGCATGCTGCAAGGTTCTGGATTTCGCTGGGATCGTTCATTATATCGTAAAGCTCATGGTCTCCCGAAAACGTTTTTTCAATCAGCTTCCAATTCGCCACACGGAACATCCGAGCCGGCCGACGATAAACATTTCCCTCGGAAAAGGCTTCTTCCTGCCAGGCCACGTCGTCTCCTTCCGCGTCCCCTGGCTGAACGAGTGGCCAGAAACTCTCTCCCTGTCGCGGAAAGGGATGCGGGTCGAGCCCCAGGGCTTCCTCCAGGACAGGAATGACGCCCATCAGTTGTACGACGGCTGCAACCCGCTTGCCGCGTGGAATGCCCGGGCCGCGAAGGATGAGCGGCACGCGCACGAGCTCCTCGTAGAAACTGTGGCCATGGAGATAGCCCTGATGCTCGTAAAATTCTTCGCCGTGGTCCGACGTGAGAACCACGAGAGTTTTTTCCGACAGGCCTGCGGAATCGAGAGCTTTCAGGATCTCGCCAATTTTCTCGTCCACGTATCGCACCTCCCCGCGGTAGAGCGCCTTGAGACGGGCAAGTAATTCCGGAAAAGACTGCTGGTACAGGTGCGGGAAAGTGTGAGCATACTCATCCCAATCTTCTTGAAGTCGCCCCGCGGGAGGAGTGCCCGGATGGAAGGGCGCCGGAGGGGTGTATGGTGCGTGCGGGTCGAAGTAGTGCAGCCACAGGAAAAAAGGCTCGTCCTGATGGTCAGCAAGAAAGCCGAGAGCGTGCTCCGTAACGCGCTGCGTGAGATCGGGATGGCGTCCCATGAAGCCCAGCCGCTCCGCCGCTTCGTGGTAGGCACTACCCAACACGGGCAGGTAGGAGAAAGCCGCGGTCTGATACGATACAGGCCATATCGACGCCTCGTCGAATCCTTGAAGCATGCCGGACGAGACCCCCAAAATCTGGTTTCCGACGAACGCGGCCGTTGTATAGCCCACGCTGCGCAGTTTTTCAGCGAGCGTCCATTCCTCGCCGGGTACGGCGTAGGAGTGCCGCCCGTGGGCCAGAACGGAAGGATGCAGGCAAGAGAACATGGCCGTCATCGAAGGAAGCGTGTGGCAGCTTGGCGCCTGCGCGTCCGTGAACCACGTTCCTTCCCTGCCGAGACGGTCCATATTGGGTGTATCCGAGTGCCAGCCATAGACGCCAACGGCGTCGGCCCGAAGCGTATCCACCGTAATGAGCAGGACGTTATGCGTAGAGGCCGGAGGTCGCAGCGCCGGATGGTTCCGAGTCGGTAAAAGTTCGGCCACGGGGCGAGCGGGCAGAAACAAGGGTAAGAAGTAAAGAGCGAAGAGAAATATCCCATGAGCCAGGCGAAAAACGAGTGGCGACAGGAAGCGCCGCATTCCTCGCCAGACACCCCCATGGAGCGCAACGAGGACGACGAAGACCAGAAGTGCTTTCCTTGCCGAAACCACGAAATGCCACGTAGCCCACATCCAAAGGTTTTGATACGCAAGAAGCACGCCAAGGCCGTACACCATCACCTGCCATGTTCTGTGCGAGACGAGAGCCATGCGATGGGAGAGGAGACCCAGAAGACCCCCCGCCGCAAGAGCCAGGAGACCATGGAGACCCAAGAGACGCCGCGAGGGCTCAAGCCATACCAAGTATCCGAAGAACACCATGGCGAGATAGGCGCAGGCGCCGAGCCTCGAAAAACAGATTTTCTTCACCGGGATGAGTTTCTCGAGAGAGCGTCCCAGGCACAGAAAGCCCGCGACAACGAGGAGGGCCAGCATACCATGGGCCGCCAAGGACAGGATCTCAACCCCTAACATTTTCAGGGGTGAGTAATGAGAGTAGCCGACCTGGATCAGCTGTCCGGCGGAGCAGTCGAAATATGCGCTTAGACCTCCGGCCATAAGGGCCGGGACAAATACACCGCTCTGTGGGTTGCCGTGCTGAGCAAGCATTTAAAAAAGAAAGATGCTTTTGCTACGAATCAATCTTTTCCACGCGGCGGACATGCCGCCCCCCCTCGAAAGGCGTGTCGAGCCACGCGTGGAGAATTCGCTCCGCCTCCTCGGCCCGCGTGAAACGCTCGCCCAGGGCAAGGGCGTTCGAGTCGTTATGGCGCCGGGACACCTCGGCGTCCTCGACGCTCCGGCAAAGCGCGGCGCGAACCCGTGGAAACCGGTTGGCCGCGATGCTCATGCCTATCCCCGAGCCGCAAACGAGCACCGCGCGCTCGCACTCGCCGTCCGACAGCGCCCGTGCGGCCCGCGCGGCGTAGTCGGGATAATCGACCGACTCCGTCGAGTCGGTGCCGCAGTCAATCGCTTCGTGCGAAAGATGGATCAAGACTTTTTTGAGATGCTCCTTAAGGGCAAAGCCGGCGTGATCGGAGGCAATCGCAATTTTCATAAGGAAGGATACCACCGGGGGTAAACTATGTAAAGGCGGCTCGCCGCTGAAGCATCCCCCTCAAGCAGCCCGCGCCGCGCGTATGGGTTTTCGCGGTGCTACGCGGTCCCCGTCGCGCGCCACCAAGCGACGCGCGCCGGCCGGAGAAGGCCGTGGAGCGCGGCTAGGCCGTCGAGCAGCACGGAAAAACGCGTGCTCTTCATGCGCGCCGCGTAGGAATCGAGAAAATGCCGCTCGAGCCCCGGGGAAAGGGAGAATCCCTGGGCGCGCGCTTTCTCGAGCGAGCGGACGAAGCGCAGGAGATTGCCGACGCGCGGCAGGAGGCCGACGCGGGAAGGAAGCCGCGCTTTGTCGAGGTCCAGCAGCCAGACCCCTTCGCGGTTCGCGAGGAAATTTCCGACGTGGGGGTCGGCGTGAACCACCCCGGCCTCGTGCATGCCCCACAAAAGGTGCGCCGCCTGCTCCGCGAGCGCCTCGCCACGCTCCGGCGCGCTCGACTCGCTTGCACGAACAAGAAGGAGCGCCTCCCGCAGCGGCTCGGCCCCCGCCACGGGTTCGAGGACCGTCCACGCCCTCCATCCGGGGCGGCGAAGCGCGCCCCGGGCCGTTTTTTCCAGCTTCAGTGCCAGGATGCGCGGCGTGCGAAGCCCCCCGGCGTGCAGGCGCTCGCTGGCTTCGAGTTCCTTCAAGAATCTCCCGGTACGCCCGAACGTCTCGCCGCGCCAGCGTCGGAGAAGCCCGCCCCGGCGGACGGCGCGAACCAGCGCGTCGCTTCTCCCGGAAAGAGCGAGGCGGCGGAGCGGCGCCCGGCCTTTCGCCCCCTCCCAGAGCGGCAGAGAGTCGAAATCCTGCTCCATCAGGATTCTCTGAAATTCCTTCCACTCGGCAACGCACACCAGGTGCGTCGGCCCTTCCTGCCGGTGCGCGTAGCCCGCCGGCGGCGAATCGTCCGCGAAAGGTTCCTTCACGGCCGTGCGTCCAGGGCCGCCCGGTAGCAGGCCTCGGTCTTGTCCGCCAGGCGCTCGGGCGTGAATTGGAGCGCGTGTTTTTTTCCTTCCGCCCCGAGGCGAGCGCGCAGGCCCGGGTCCCGGTACAGCGCGTCAATCGCCTTGAGCCACTCCTCGCGGTGCCTTGCCGAGACGAGAAGGCCGCTTTCGCCGTCGCGGATGCGCTCGAGCGTCACGGGGCGGCGCGTCGCCACGGCCGGCAGTCCGGCCGCCATCGCTTCGGTCAAGACGCCCGACCAGCCCTCGAGCATGGTTAGGGTCGAAAGGAAGAAGACGTCCATCGCCCCGTACAGGTCGGCGACGTTGCGGCGCTCGCCCGTGAACACGACGCGGTCGGCGAGGTTGCGGCGGTGGGCGCTGTGCTTGCATGCCCGGAGCAGCGGCCCGCCGCCCACCAGGAGCAGAACCATGGGCCGATCCAGGTGCAGCGACGCAAGGTCCAGAAAAACGTCGATGAGCGCCCGTTGCCCCTTGTTCCGGTCAAAGTAGCCGACGTTTCCGACCACGAACGCCTGCGGAGGAATGCCGAGCTCCGCGCGAACGTCCCCGCGGGGACGCATCGCTTGGAAGGGCGCGAAATCCGTCCCGTCCTCCGCCACATGGATTCGCTCCTCGTCGAGGCCCTGTTCGACAAGCTCGTCGGCCACCGCATGGGAGACGGCCAGCACGGCGTCGACCGAGCGGTATTTGTACGCGCTCAGGAAATTTTTCCGAATGGGGAACGAGACTCGACGGGAGAGAACGACCGCGGGGTGTTTCTTCGGGAACCGGGCCAAAAGAGCGACGGCGCCCGCGTGAGGCGTATGTGCGTGAAGCACATCGGGGCGAAGGCGCCGGATGGCCGTCCGCAGGTGCCAGGCCGCGAGTGCGTCCCACTCGCCGCGCATCGAGAGCTCCACGGCCGAGAGCCCTTCCTCTCGGGCGCGGTGCGCCAGGGGCGCGTGCGCCTGCGCAAAGACGGTGTTTCGATGGCCGCGCTTTGCGAGCTCCCGCGCGAGAAGGACGGTCTGCACCTCGCCGCCGCGGAAGCTGCGTTCGGTGTTGATGTGAAGAACCGTGAGCCTATCGCCCGCCATCACGCCGCGCCGCGGTCTGACGCTCCCAGAGCTTCGCGTATTTCAGGTACGTTGAATAAGCAGATAGCCATGCAATCAAAAGACCCGGCACGCCGTCCAGAAAACCTCTCTTGACGATGTACATTTTCGCAAAATGACCGAGCGGCCGCAACGCGAGTCCGAGCCACGATGCGCGGCGGCCCCGCCGGAAGGCGTCCTCCGCGGCGAGCGCCGTGAAGTGGTGCATCTTGGGAAGGTACTGCGCGAACGAGCGGAAGGTGTGGTGCTCGAGCGGTGCCCGCAGGCGCCCGGCTTTTCCACGCAGCTCGACCTCCTCGTGCACGAGCTTGTCGCCGTAGCGACCCCGGTCGCGTCGGAAGAGCCGTAGCATCGTGTCCCCGCTCCAGCAGCGCACGCGGCGGCCCCGGAAGAACGTCTCGCGCCGAACCCAGTAGCCGCCGTACGCCGGAGACTCATCCAGCGTGCGTCGAATCTCCTCCCCGAGCGCCGGGGTGAGGCGCTCGTCGGCGTCGAGGAAGAAGACCCATTCCGAAGAAACCTCTTCGAGCGCCCAGTTGCGCTGGCGGGAATAATTCTCAAACGGGTTCTTCAAAACCCGCGCCCCCAGGCGCTCGGCAATCTCCGCCGTGCGGTCGGTGCTGAGCGAATCGACGACGACCGTCTCGTCGGCCGCGTCGCCCGCCGACCGGAGGCATGCCTCGATGTTTTCCTCTTCGTTGCGCGTTAGAACGATTACGGACAGCGTGGGGGGCATGGCGCGGGCTTCCGGGCTATGAACTCCTTTTTTGGCAGAACCAGGCGATGCCGATGCTCAGCGCGTAGAGGATGAGCATGGGCACGGCGAAGACGAGCTGCGTCGCAATGTCCGGCGTGGGCGTCAGAACGGCCGCCGTAAGAAAGATTCCCACCACCACGAAGCGCCACCAGTGCACCAGGAACCCGGAGGTGACGATGCCCAGGCGCGCCAGGAAATACGTGAGCACCGGAATCTCGAACACCAGCCCCAGGCCGAGCACGATCTTGCTCATGAGACTCAAATATTTGTCCACGGTAAGCATTGGGCGAAAGTCGGCGCCGACGGAGAGGAGAAATTCGCACACCCGCGGGAAGGCCACCGCGTAGCCGAAGGCGCACCCGAGGGCAAAGAACACCGTCGTTCCAAAGAGGAACGGAAGCGCCGCGAGGCGCTCGGTCGCGTACAGCCCCGGCGAAATGAATCTCCAGACCTGCCACAATATCACGGGCGAGGCGAACAGGACTCCGAACAAGAGCGCCACTTTCAGATAGGTGACGAACGGCGTCGCAAGCTCCGTGAAGACGAACGTGGGCTGTTCCGCGGAAAGGTAAGGCCTGATGGGTAATTCCAGGAATCGAAAGAGCGGGCGGGCGAAGCACCACGAAACCAGGAAGAACACGGCGACGGCGATGAGCGAGTACGTGAGGCGGCGGCGCAGCTCACCGAGGTGCTCGAGGAACGTCATTTCTTTCGAGGCAGCCATGGCGGCAAGCCTTGCGCCTCCTAGGCGGCGAGCGACGGGGCCGCCGCCCTCGGCAGCTCGGCGCACATCATGTCAGGAACGCTCCTTGGCGTCCGAGGGCGACGCGGGGTCGGGTAATGTTTTTTTGGGCGGCAGTGGCGGCGGGGGCAACGTTTCTATTTCTTTCACCTCACGCGTGAACGTTTCCTTCACGTCGTCCGTCGCTTCGCGCAGAAGCGAAAGGCAACGCCCCAGCGTGCGCGCCACCTCGGGCAGCCTCTTGGGGCCGAACACCAGGAGCACCACCGCGGTGATCAACAAGAGTTCCTGAAATCCCAACGGACCCACGGCACACCCCTACGCCCCGAACCCGGCGCGCCGCACCGCGGCCCCGGCAAGCGCATCCAGGGCGAGTACGGCTCCCCCGGCCCCGTCACTTGGAGAGCGGCACGTAAAGCGTTTCAATGTTGTTCGATTTGTCAATGGCCTTAATCCCGATGGTGGGGAAGGCGCGGTCCGAAGAAAGCTCCACGTCGAACGATTCTTCCAGACCGTCCAGGACGCCGTCCTGCGACGGCACCGCCTGCCATTCGCCCGGCTCGAAGGCCACCTGCACTTCATCGAGGGGCGACCATTCGTCGCGCACGCTAAAACGGAGCGCCGTGGGGGCGGTTTCCTTCACCTTGACTTTCGGCGGCGTGTTGTCCACGACGAAAAAGTCGCTTATGTTCTCGCCCTCCCGGGCAAGGCCCAGAAAATTGGAGGGCGCGTCGCTCGCCGTCACTTTGACCTGATAGAGGCCATCGGCCACGGACAGGGTGTCCCACGCAAACGTCGTCTCGTCGAGCTCGTCCTTCAGCGGGAGCCACTCATGCGTTTCCTCGCGGCGGTAGAATACTTGAAACGCGAGCGCGTCGCCGTCCGTGTCCTTGGCGTACCACTGAAGCGTGCGCATGCCACGCTTGAAGAGCTTCCGTCCCGTGGCCGTTTTGTTCTTCTGATTCTTGCCCTTGAGAAGGGTCGTTTCGTCGCCCGAAAGGAATTTGTCCACCGGGTCTTCCACGGTCTGGGGCGGCGCGAAAATGACACCGGGATCGTGGATTTGAACGTAGGTTACCTCGGGCATGGCGTTGAAAGGAAGCGCCGTGAGCGTCACGCCCTTGAGGAGCGGCGAGCGCGCCGCGCTCTCGCCTTTAAGCTGCGCCTTCCATTGGGCGAAACGGCTCGGAGGACATGCCGTGGCGACGCCCTCTTTCCGCGCGTAGGGACCCAGCCACTCGCTCCAGGTGGCGTCGGGTTCGCTCACGTTGCCGCACCGCACGAAGAGCTGAAGCTCCGTCCCCTTCGCCGTCTCGGCGATCCATGAAATCTCGCCCCATCGAACGAGCGCGCCCATGTCGTGCACCTCCGAGGTGTAGATTCCCTCGGCGCGCGAGCCCTTCGTGGCGCGGTAGATGGCTCCGGGGTGGCTCGTGACCGCGTAGAGAGCCTTGTCCACGTACGCAAGGGCGCTCACTTGGCCGGCCTCGAATTCCGCAACCAGGGACTTGGCGCTTTTCCGCCCCGGGATGTGGCGCAGGTCGTAAAGGCGCGCCGGGTCTCCGGTGGCTACCCACAGGGCGCCGTCGGTGGCGAGCGCGATGTCGTAGGCGGTAGCGTCCGGAAAATCGGCCATCTGCGTCACCGAGCCGTCCGGAGTGATGCGGTAGACGTGGCTTTCCATCTTCCGCTTGGCCGCGGGCGTGGCGCGAACCGTGACGACCGTCTCGTCCTCTTTCTCTTGCTCTCGCGGAGACTCGGACTCTCCGGAAGAGGCCTCGCTCATGACAATCTGCTGCACGGGCTCCTCGACCGAGGCCGCAGCGATGTAGAGCGCCTTGTCGGAAGCCTCCCGGATGGCCGTCACCTGGGCCAGCTCGGAGTCGTAGAGGGCGAACGCCCCGCCGTCGCGGTCGAGACGCAGCGTAATGGCCTCGTTGTAGGTGCCCGCGTAAAGCGTGTCGCTGCCCGGCACCGAAAGCGCCGTCACGTAGGCGTCGGCGGTCTCGAAGAGCATCGTCGCGTTCCCCTCGCCGTCCAGTCGGTAAATGCGGCCCGGTGCCCCCACGCCGGCGTAGAGGGTTCCGTCCCGTCCCCGCGCCAGGCTCCAGAGATAGTCCTCCTCCGGGGTGAACCAGGCTTCGGCCTCGTCGGGGCCCAGGACGCGGTACACCCTGCCCTCGGGCGCGGTGGCCATGAACAGGGCGTCGGGCGTTGAAACCAACGCTTTGGCGTACACCTCGTCCGAGGCGAACCACTCTTCGGCCTTGCCCGTCGCGAGGTCGAGCCGGAAGACGCTTCCCGTGTCTCCGTCCCCGTAGAAGAGATGTTTCTTGTCCGGAGAGGGCGCAAGGCTCAAAAGGATCGAGGACTCGGCCTCGTGCACCTTTTCAAACACCGGGGCCAGTGCGACATAGCCTTCGGAGGAAACGAGGGTGCCGTCGAGCTCGCCCTTCTCGAAGGCCGTCTGCCCCTGGGTGTGCCAGCGGGCCGTCGCGGCGCTCCACGCGCTTCCCGTCGAGACCAGCATAAGCGCTCCGGTGACGAGCGCCGGAAGCAGGGGCCCAGGGCGGCTCATTTCACCTCCAGGGGAATGTGGAAAAACCCCTGAATGTGGTAATCGGTGGGCACTGCGGCGGACGTGAGCAGGGTCAGGGGAAGAGTCCCGACGTTCCCCTGATGCGCGGGCGTTCGGTGAAGGGCCCGCAGATCGGAGGGCAAGTCGCTCACCACGCGCCCTCCGACCACGTAGGAAGTCCGCCGTTCGGCGAGGTGCACGTAGATGAAGCGATTGTCACGGACGCGGTTCATCAGGCGGATCAGCTCCTTCAAATTCTTGGGGAAGAAGAAGTCTCGCGGCGTCTCGTACCGCGTCATGTGCATGCTGTCTGCTACAAGGAGCACGAGCTTGCGACCGCGAAGGCGCACGGGAACGTCCACGTCCACGCGGGTCGTCTGAATCGGGCCCGAGCGCGGGCGGTAGTCGATTTCGACAGGCAGCGTCTTCCCCGCCTTGACTTCCGTCGTGGGAACACGGGCGCTCGTAAGCCATGCGTTGCGCGCGCGGTCGTCCATCGCGATGGAGAGCGAGATTTGCTTGACGGTGGGAACCTCGAGGCCGCTGTTGAGGAGAAGCCCGACGTAGGCCGCCACGATGCTCGCTGTTTCGAAAGTCGCGTCGTCTCCCGCGATCAGGTCGCGGATGCGCACCTCCGGGTAGCCTTCGAGCGCGATGGTGCCTTCGATGTCGAGCGTTTGGGGGCCAACCGATTTCTCGACGCTTGCCAGGGCGCTTCCGACTCCCGCCGCGGCCAGAAACGGCGAGAGCAGGTTGTGCAGAATCACCTCGAACGCGTAGGAGCGCGCATGGCCCTCCGAGGTTTCCACGCGCAGGCGCAAGGGAAGCATCGGCGCATCGCGGTTCAGAAGACCGACGATGCCCGCGTCGGCGTCGCGCACCATCGCGCCGACCGGCTGGAGCGTCGAGGTCATGCGAGTCGACATGAGGTCGCTCGGCATCAGCGCTTCCACCCGGGCCGCGACGAGCGGCATCGGGGCCACGCCGAGCTGAAAGACGGGGTGCCCGAAAGCCAGGATGCGGTCGCCTTTGCGATAGGTGAGCGTTCCGCTGCCCGTGATTTCCATGTCGCCGCGCATAAGCTGCACGCCGACGGGCATGCCCGGCTCGAGGGGCCGTGGTTCGGGCTCGTCGGCGGCCGGCGCGGTGGCTCCAGAGACGCCCTGAAGCGGGAGAAACCCTGCCTTTTCCCACTCCGCGGCCATCTCGTTTATGTAGCGCGCATCGAAGCCGCGAAAGATGAGGGGGACGCGCATCGACTCGAACGCTCCCGCTCCACCCGCGGGCGGGACCGCCCGAAGGGACTCCCTGGGAAACGGCTTGTGCTCCAGGAAGTCGTTGAAGGTGTACGTCGCCGCGGGTTCTTTCGGGGTCTCCGGAAGCGCGGGAACGACCCGCTCCAGGAGCCCGACCATTTCCTCGGCCGGCGTGAGGCCGGCGATGGGCTCGCGCGCGAAGAGCCAGGTGCGGGCGACCGCGCCCACGAGCTTGCCGTCCACGTAGACGGGGCTTCCACTCATGCCCTGGTAGATGCCGCCGCGCTCGATCGCCTCGGGGCCGCTCAGGCGGGCCACGATGAGATTCTGCTTCGGGCCCACGTTGCGCAGAATTCCCAGTATTTCCACGTCGAAGGTTTCCACCCGGGTACCTTCAAAAACCGTCTTGCCGTAGCCGCGCATACCCGGGGACAGGGCGTCGAGCGCGAGCACGGACTCTTCGGGGGCAGGAAGAGAGGACGGAACGGCCTCCTGCGCCCAAAGCCCTTCTGCTGCGCTCCACACCGCGACGGAAGCCAGTGAAAAAATGATGCTTAGCCAGCGCACAAAGAAAGGATAGCACACAGGGGCGCGGGCGGTAAAATTAGGCCGTCGGGGCAGGCGGCCGGCGCTGCCTCGCCTCCCCCGTCCCTTTCCTATGCCGGAAGAGGGGGGAATCACGGATTTTTGACAGGATAAGATGTTTCGGGTAAACTTCCCTCTATGAGAGTGCCTGCCAAACCTGGGAGAACAACCGATGCGAAAGTAACAGCGGTGGCTCGAGCGGGACTGCAGGTTGGAAACAGAAACAGAGAGAGCGAAAGCGGAGACAACCTATGAAGTACGTAGTGCTTGGTGTAGGCAGTATGGGACAGATAGCGATCAGGGACCTCGTCAAGACCTGTCCGCCTTCCGACAAGATAATCATCGCGGATTTCGACCGCGCCAGGGCCAAGGAGGTGGCGAGTTCGTACCGCAACCGGCGCGTCAGGGCGATGGGGATCGACGTCAAAGACGTCGCCTCGACCGTCAAGGCCTTGCGGGGCGCCTTCGCCGTCATCAACGCCGTTCCTTTCCAATATAACCTTCTCGTCATGGAGGCGGCGCTTGCGGCCCAGATCCACTACGTGGATATGGGCGGGCTCTTCCACATGACGCGCAAGCAGCTCAAGCTCCACAAACACTTCAAAGCCATCAAGCGCCTGGCCATCGTCGGCATTGGAGCGGCTCCCGGGGTCACCAACCTTCTGGTTCGCGACGCCGCTGACCGGATGGAGAAGGTGCGCGAAATCCACATTCGCCGGGGCTTCCGCGATAACACTCGCTACCACCGCCGCCCGTACCTGAGGGCAGCGTTCTCCTTCTATACCGTGATGGACGAGTTTTCCCGCAGATCCACCATCTACACCAAGGGCAAGTTCAAGTTCATTGAGCCCCTGTCCGGCTACGAGCCGTATCGCTTCCCCCCGCCCGTCGGCGAACGTCATCTCATCTACACCATACACTCGGAAATCGCGACGCTTCCCATCACTTACCGGCCAAAGGGCGTGAAGGAGGTGACTTACAAGCTTTCGTTCGAACGCGATTTCATCGAGCGGATGGTGCTTTTACGCAACGTGGGTCTCGGCTCCTACACTCCCATCCAAGTGGGTAACACTATAGTCCGGCCGGTCGACGTCGTGAACCAGGTGATCATGGACCAGGCGCCACCCCGGCCCGTCGGCAAACGCAGGGAATACAGAAACTCGCGTGCCATCGTGAAAGGCACGGAGAACGGTAAGAAAGTGACGTGGGTCATGGACGGCTTCACGTCCGGCATGCCGGCGTGGGGCATCGGCGTGGACATCGACACCGGCTC
The DNA here is from genome assembly GCA_020349885.1 of Acidobacteriota bacterium. Lineage (NCBI taxonomy): Bacteria > Pseudomonadati > Acidobacteriota > Acidobacteriota bacterium. The sequence goes on along the minus strand of CP070701.1, from coordinate 1,109,483 downwards.
GCCGCCCTCCGTCGCAGCGCAGATGATAGCCAGGAAAGAGATCACGGGGGCGGGCGTGCTGCCTCCAGAACGCGCGATGTCGCCGGATGTCTTCTTCAAGCACATGAAGAAGCGGGGGCTTCGGGTCAAGGCGACCCGGAAAACGGGCTGGTCCTTTCCAACCTAAATAGGTGAAGGGGAGGCCGACGGCCGCCCGCCTTGCCGCGACGCGTGAATCGGGACGGGGACGAATCGTCCGAGGTCCCGAACTGCGATATTTACTCTTTCTCCCTCACGTCGCAGCCGAGCGTTCCCCTGTGTAGGCGCACGTAGACGCGGTCCAGCAGGCGCACGCGGGCGGTGTCGCGGAGCACGGTGCGGCGGTCCTCGGCCGTGCAGATGCTGTAGCCGCGCCCGAGGACGGCGAGCGGGTTCAGGTTGTTGAGGCTTGCCGCGTGGCGCTCGAGGCGCTCGCCGTGTTTCGCCGGCCCGTTGCGCGCCGCCCGGGCGAGTCGCAGCGCAAGCTGACTCAGGCGCTCCTTGGCCTCGGCCGCGCGTCCTTCCGGTCGGCTTCGCTGTAGGTTCAGCAGCGCGTCGCGCACGCGCTCGCCCAGGGCATGCGTGCGGGCGCGCTGGCTCTCGCGCAGCCCTCTCTCCAGGTCGTCTACCCGCTGCATTTCCTCCTCCGTGCGGCTGCGCACCGAGTCGAAGCCGCGGCTCGCCAAGGCGTGCTCGTAGCGGGACGCGCACTCGTGGAAGACGGCGCGCGCGCCGTGGGCCAGGCGGCGCGCCCAGCTCTCGAGCGTGTTGAGGACGGCGGCGCGCTCGGGCGCCAGGCGCTCCGCCGCGGCGGAGGGCGTCGCCGCGCGCAGGTCGGCCACAAAGTCCGCAATGGTAAAATCCACCTCGTGCCCCACGGCGCTCACCGTGGGAATCGCGCAGGCCGCAACGCGCCGCGCCACGGCCTCCTCGTTAAAAGGCCACAGGTCCTCCAGGGAGCCTCCCCCGCGCGCGAGGACCACGACGTCGAGGGGCGTCGTTTTCGCCAGCTCTTCGAGGCGGTCGAGCGCCCTTACGATTTCACCCTTCGCTTCGGGGCCCTGCACGCGCGTGGGCGAGACGATGACGCGCAGGTTCGGGTTGCGGCGGTGGGCCACACGAAGGAAATCCCGGAGCGCCGCCCCGTCGGGCGAGGTGACGACGCCGATCGTTTGCGGAAGATAGGGAATGGCCTTCTTTCGCGCCGGGTCGAAAAGGCCCTCCGCAGCGAGGCGCACCTTCAGTTGCTCGAAGGCGGCCAGGAGGGCGCCGGCGCCCCGGACCTCCATCTCCTCGACGATTATCTGCGCGTCGCCGCGCGGGGCGTACATGTCGAGCGAGCCGCGCACGAGCACCTCCATGCCTTCCTCAGGCTCGAAGGTGAGCCGCGTCCTCGTGCGCTGAAACACCACCGCCTTGAGGCAGGAGTCCTTGTCCTTCAGCGTGAAGTAGCCGTGGCCGGAGCCGTAGACCTTGTAGCCCGAAATTTCTCCCCGCACCCAGATGTCGCGAAAGGTCTCCCGAAGCGTAGCTTTGAGGGCGGCGCAGATCTCGCTTACCGTAAAGACGCGGCGCTCGGAAGCGGGGGCGCCCGCACGCTCCGGGGACGGGGAATCGAGCAGGAAACCAGTTTCGTCCATGGGAGAGCGCCGTTACGTTAAAGGCTCTTCAAGACGCAGGCACATGCGCTCCACGGAGAGCGCCTTGCCTGACGACTCATCCGCCTCGACGAGGAGGGCGCAGAAGCGCACGTCGCCCTTGGCCGTATGGTACGCCGCGGGAAGTCCCGTCCGGAAGCGGGCCAGCGAATCCTCCTTGCGAATCCCGATGACCGAATCGTAGGCGCCCGCCATCCCCAGGTCCGTCACGTAGGCCGTGCCGCCTTCGAGAATCTCCTCGTCGGCCGTGGGCACGTGGGTGTGCGTGCCCACCACCGCCGTGACGGTGCCCGCAAGGTGCCAGCCCAGGGCGCGCTTTTCCGAAGTGGCCTCTCCATGAAAATCGACCACGACGAGCGGCGTCTCCTTTCGAAGCTCGGCCACGAGCGGCGGGAGCGTCTCGAAGGGACAGTGCGCCGGCCCCATGAAGACGCGCCCGGAGGCGGAGACGACCGCCACTTTCGCGCCGTTTCGGGCCGGGGCAACGAGGCTACCCCCTCCCGGCTGGACGGCGGGGTAGTTCACGGGGCGCAGAAGACGGGGCTCCTGGCGAATGTAGTCGAAAACTTCCTTGTTGTCCCAGATGTGGTTGCCCGACGTGAGGACGTCCACGCCGGCGGAGAACATCTCTTCGGCGGTCTCGCGCGTCGTGCCCACGCCGCCCGCGAGGTTCTCTGCGTTCGCGGTGACGAAATCGACGCCCCGCTCCTTGATGAGGCCGGGAAGAACTTCGCGCACCGCGCGCCGCCCCGGGCGGCCCATGATGTCGCCGATAAGAAGAAGTCTCATGCGTGTTTGCAACCGCCAGTATAGACGAGGAAGCGGTAAGAATAAAGGGAACGCGGGCCTGGGGTGAGCCTGCCGCTTCGCCCCGGATGCGGCGTCTGCTATCATGCTTTCGCGATGTCGGAGCTTACGCCCATCCTGCGCCAGTACCACGAAATCAAGAGCCGCCACAAAGACGCGATTCTCCTTTTCCGCCTGGGCGATTTCTACGAGATGTTCTACGAGGACGCCGAGCTCGGCGCGCGCGAGCTCGAGCTCGCCCTCACGGCACGTCACCGGGGAACGCCGAACGAGACGCCCATGTGCGGCTTTCCCGCCAAGGCGGCCGACTCGTACATCCAGCGCCTCGTCAAGCGCGGCCACCGCGTGGCCATCTGCGAGCAGCTGAGCGACCCGAAGGAATCCCGCGGCCCCGTGGACCGAGACGTCGTGCGCATCGTCACCCCCGGCACGGCGACCGAAGACGCGCTCCTCGAGCCCAAGGCGAACGCGTTCCTGGCGAGCATCTATTCGACGAAGAAGGGCTACGGGGCGGCCTTCGTGGACGTCTCGACGGGCGAGTTCCACGTGCTCGAAGCGCGCGAGATGCAGGAGCTTCTGGACGCGGTGGCCCAGTTCGCCCCGAAGGAAATTCTTTACCCGGAAGACTCCCCCTGCCGCCTTACGCTCGAAGGCGAGGACGACCCGGCCTACACGCCGCTTCCTCCGGATCTCTTCCGCCTGAAGGACGCCGAGCGCTCCATGAGGGAGCAGTTCGAGGACCCGGCGGCGCTCGAGGCGAGCGGCGTCGTCAAGCGGCCGCTCGCCGTTCAGGCCGCCGGGGCGCTCCTGAGCTACCTGCGCCGTACGCAGAAGCGCCCGCTTCCGCACCTGCGCGAAGTGCACGTGCTCGAGGGCGCCGCGGTGGTCCTAGACTCGACCACGCAGCGCAACCTGGAAATTTTCCGCAACCTTCAAGACGGGGGAACGGCGGGGACGCTCTTTTCGGTGCTCGACCGGACGGAGACGGCCATGGGCGGGCGCCTCCTCCGGCAGTGGACGGTCCGCCCGCTCGCGCACAAGCGCGAGATCGAGGCGCGCCTCGACGCGGTCGAGGAATTCCTAAAAAAACCCACCGAGCGCGGCGCATTCCGCGAGCGCCTGGAAAGAATCCTCGACATCGAGCGCCTTACGGGCCGCATCGCCATGAGCACGGCGAACGCGCGGGATCTCGCGGCGCTTCGCGTTTCGCTCGAGGCCGTCGGCCCCCTGCGCGCCATGCTCGCGCCCTTCCGGTCGTCCCTCGTGGAGACGCTCCGCGATGCGCTCGATCCTCTCGAAGACGTGCACGCCCTGCTCGGCCGTGCCCTGGTGGACGAGCCGCCCGTCGCGCTCCGGGAGGGCGGTCTCATCCGCGAGGGCTACGACGCCGGGCTCGACGAGCGGCGCACCCTCCAGCGCGACGCAAAAAAATACCTCTCCGACCTCGAAGCGCGCGAGCGGCGGGCCACGGGCATCGACACCCTGCGCGTAGGCTACAACCGCGTCCATGGCTATTACATCGAAATCACGAAGGCGCGCGCCGCGAAGGCGCCCCCGCACTACGAGCGCCGGCAGACCCTCGTCAACGCCGAGCGTTACATAACCCCGGAGCTCAAGGAATACGAGGCGAAGCTTCTGGGCGCGGAGGACTGGAGCCGCGAGCGCGAGTACGAGCTTTTCTGCTCTCTTCGCGCCGAGGCGGCCCGCCACGCCGAGCGCCTCCTGCGCACCGCGAGGGCGCTTGCCGCGCTCGACGCCCTCGCGGCGCTCGCGGACGCGGCGCACCGCTTCGGCTACGTGCGGCCGCGCATCACGGAAGACTCGCGCCTCGAGGTGCGCGCCGGGCGCCATCCCGTGGTCGAGCGCATCGCGGCGCGCGACGGCTTCGTCCCGAACGACCTCAAGCTCGACAACGACTCGCGCCAGATCCTTCTCATCACCGGCCCGAACATGGGCGGAAAGAGCACTTACCTGCGCCAGGCGGCGCTCCTGGTGCTCATGGCCCAGATGGGCTCCTTCGTGGCCGCGCAGGAGGCCGAGGTGGGCCTGGTCGACCGTGTCTTTACGCGCGTCGGCGCCTCGGACAACCTCGCGCGCGGCCAGAGCACGTTCATGGTGGAGATGAGCGAGACGGCGAACATTCTGCGAAGCGCCACGACCCGGAGCCTCATCGTGCTCGACGAGGTCGGGCGCGGCACGAGCACCTTCGACGGCGTGAGCCTCGCGTGGGCCATCGTGGAACACCTTCACGAGACCCCGGGCGTTGCGGCGAAGACGCTCTTCGCCACGCACTACCTCGAGCTCACGGAGCTCGCCAGGGTTCTGCCGCGCGTGCAGAACGCGCACTTCACCGCCAAGGAGTGGCGGGACCGGGTGATCTTCCTTCGCAAGGTGGAGCCCGGCGCGGCCGACCGGAGCTACGGCATCCACGTGGCCCAGCTTGCGGGCCTTCCCGAGAGCGCGGTCGCCCGCGCGCGGGAGGTGCTTCGCAACCTTGAGGAAGGGGCCTTCCTGCTCGACGGAAGCCCCGCGCTTCTTCAGGGTGAGCACCGCCCCGCCGCGGCGCGCACGGAGCAACCGTCGCTTTTCCAGGAGGTCGAGACGGACGCGCTCGAGGCGCTCCGCAAGGCGAACGTCGAGGAGATGACGCCCGTGGAGGCGCTTGCGTTTTTGGCGAAGCTGAGGGACGGGCTTCCGAACCGACGGAAAAAAGGTTAGGGGCAGGAGAGCGGTAACCAGGGGCCGCTAGCCGGTAGGAAAGCTCCCGGCCGCGAAAAACGTCAGGCGGCTTTTGTGGGACGCGCGAGCGCCGCCGAGAGGCGCGACTTCTGGCGCGCGGCGGTGCGGTGATGGATGACGCCTTTCTTGGCCGAGGTGTCGATGACGGACATCACCTCGGGCCAAAGGGCGCGCGCTTTTTCCGACTCGCCCGCCGCAATGAGGGCGCGGAGCTTCTTAATCGCCGAGCGCAGGCGCGTCCGGTTGCGGCGGTTGACTTCCGTCTGCCGCTTTGTCTTTCGAAGCTCCTTCTTCGCGGTCTTCGTAGTGGGCATGGCTTTCTGAGAGAAACGATAGACGATGGGCGGCGCGAAGTCAAGGGAATTTCAGAAGCGCGGCGCCCTGCCCTTTCAAAAACGGAAGAGATCCCGCCGACTACTCGTACCGCAGGGCGTCGATGGGATTGAGGCGCGCGGCCTTCAGCGCGGGAAAGATGCCGAATACGAGCGCGACGCCGGAGGCCGTGCCGAGCGCCACGGCGATGGTGCTCAGGTTAAGCCGGACGCTCAGGAGGGACGCTTCCTCCTCCATCGTGGCTTTCAGGATGTTGGACAGGAACTCCCCGACGCCCCAGCCGCCCCCGATGCCGAGAACCCCTCCCACGAGGCTCAGCACGACGGCCTCAATGAGGAACTGGGCGAGAATGTCGCGGTTCTTAGCCCCCACCGCCTTGCGGAGGCCGATTTCGCGAGTGCGCTCGCTCACAGAGACCAGCATGATGTTCATGATGCCGATGCCGCCCGTGAGAAGGCAGAGCACCGCCACGGCGTAGAGGATGTACCCCTGAACCTTGATGTTGTCGAGAGCCTCCGCCTGCCACTCGCCCACGCTCCAGGTTCTGAAATGGTCTAGCGTGGAGCCCCGGTGGCGGCGCTTGAGAAAATGCTTGACGTTCACCTGGAGTTTTTCGATTTCGTCCGCGTCCTCCACCTGCATGTAGATGTCCAGACCCCAATCGAAGCCCATAAAACCCCGTTTTCCATATAGGCGGTGGATGTGGGTTGTGTAGGGGATGTAGACGACGGCGCGTTCCTCGCTCGTGTCGCTGCCAAGAGGACTGAGAACGCCAACCACGTTGAAGCGCTGCTTTCCTATGAGCAGCTCTTCCCCGATAGGGTTGCGGCCGCTGAAGAGGTCCTCTTCCAGACGGGCGCTCAGAACCGCCGCCCGCGCCCACTGGGCGGTGTCGTTCTCCGTGAGGAAGCGCCCCCGCTTGACTGTGAGGTTGTTCATCGCGCCGAAGCGTTCGGAAACGCCCTGGATGGTGGTATCGGGATAGCTCGTTCCGCCGTAGGAGAGCGTGTCGTGCTCCCTCCTCGCAAGGCTCAGGTCCATGATTTCGGGAAAGGCTTCCCGCAGGGCATGGCCGTCGTTTTCGTCGAGGGGATACATTTTCGCGTGCCGGTGCCACCGGCCGTTCCGGTAGACGCCGAACGCGGCCTCGACGGCCATGACGTTCAGCTTCCCGTACCGCTCGAACATCCCGATGACCATGCGGTTCACCGCGTCGAGGAGCGTGGAGCTTCCGATGATGGCAGCGATGCCGATGAAGATGCCCAGGAGCGTCAGCGCGCTGCGCAGCTTGTGGGCGACGAGCTGGCCGAATCCCTGGCGAACGGCTTCGACGATTTGTCCCACGACGGTTCGGAGCCCTAGTGGCGGTGACGTCTCCGCCGCCGCCTAGCCGCGTCCTCTTCTTCCTCCCCTTCCCCTCCTGACGGGTGCTCCAGAATGAGCTCACCAACTTTAAGCCCCGAGAGAACCTCCGCGAAGCGGTCGCCCCGCAGTCCGAGCTCGACGTAGCGCTTCTCCGGTTCCTCGTCCTCCTCGGCGGGAACCATCTGCACCCACGTCTTCGCCTCGTCCTCCTCGTCCTCGCGGAACGCAACAACGGGAATCCGGAGAGCATCCTCGACCCGTTCGGCGGAGACGTCCACGGTGCATGACATGCCGGGCCTGAGGAGGGGATGGCTCGCCTCGTCGAGGCGAACCGTCAGCTCGAAGCGCACGAGCCCCTTGTCGTCGAGTACGCCCGACGGCGAGACGCGGTCCACGCGGCCGGGGAACTCGCGCTCGGGCTCCGGCGGCAGATACACCGAGACGGCAGTGCCCTCATGAAGCTTGGCCACGTCCACCTCGCTCACTGTGCACGAGACGTCCATTTCCGTGACGTCGGCGATCTGCATCAGGAGAGAGCCTTCGCGCGCAAGACCCGTCGTGCCCGAGGTAACGAGCTCACCCTCCTTGACGGGAATCGCGGTGACGACGCCCGCCATGGATGACACCACGGGATGGTCTGCTAGCATGCCGTGGGGATTCCCGCCCCCCGGGGGCAATTGATATTCCTGCTCCAAGGCTTCGAGCCACACTTTCTCCAACTCGTAGCTCCGCTTGGCGTTTCCGTGCTCAAGCTCCGCCTCCTCGAGCGCCTGCCGCGCGATGAAACCCTGCTCGTGAAGCATGCGGAGGCGCTCCACGTCGCGTTCGCGCTGCTCCAGGTCCTTCCGGAGGTCGTCCGCGCGCTTGCGGCGCTCGATCAGCCCGAGCGCTTCCTCGACGCTCGGCTCGACCACCGCAAGCACCTGCCCTTCCGCGACCGGCTGCCCCTCCTCGACCCGGAGCCCCTTGATTTTTCCCGAAACCTTGGAGCGCACGTCCACGCTCGTGCGCGCCTCGACGGTGCCCGTCTCGCGCAGCGTCAGCGCCACCTCGCCCCGGTCGACCGCGACGGCGTCCTTGTAGTTCTCCGAAATGGAATCGCCCATCCAATGGAAAACGGAAACCCATACGAGAACGCCGGCCGCCAGGGCCGCCGTCCCGTAAAGCCCGATACGCTTTCTCGTTCGCGACGTCATTTGCTCAATTATATCAATCTATACTGAAACGCGCGAGGCGGCCCAAAGTCCCGCCGCCCTTTCGGCCGCGGTATAATCTACCCGTGCTGATTGCCATCGAAAACCTCGTCAAGCACTACGCGATGGGCGCGACGGTCGTCCGCGCCGTGGACGGCGTGAGCCTCCAGATCGACCGGGGCGACTACGTGGCCATCATGGGCCCGTCGGGCTCGGGAAAGAGCACGCTCATGAATCTCATCGGCTGCCTCGACACGCCCACCGCCGGCCGGTACGTTCTCAACGGCACCGAGGTGACCGAGCTCACGGAGGACGAGCGCTCCGAGATTCGCAACCGCGAGATCGGCTTCGTCTTCCAGACCTACAACCTCCTGGCGCGCGCGGCCGCGCTCGCCAACGTGGAGCTTCCGCTCATCTACGCCAAGGTGCCGCTCCGCAAGCGCCGCGCGCTCGCCGAAGCGGCGCTCGCGCAGGTCGGGCTCGCCGACCGCATGAGGCACCGCCCCTCGGAGCTTTCGGGGGGACAGTGCCAGCGCGTGGCCATCGCGCGCGCTCTCGTCAACCGCCCGTCCCTCCTGCTCGCCGACGAGCCGACCGGGAACCTCGATACGGCGACGGGCCGAGAGATTCTGGCACTCTTCGACACCCTCCACTCCCGGGGCAACACGCTCATCGTCGTGACCCATGAGGAGGAAATAGCCCGCCGCGCCCGCCGCATCGTCCGTCTGCGGGACGGCAAGGTTTTCGCCGACGAAAAATCTTGACTTCTTTCCGCAAACCACTCGGTGGACCGCGCCGCGGGGACGATTCCGGCTGGCGCGGCCTTGACGCGGGCTTAATGAAAGGTATTCTACTTCCATGATTTCCGCGGCGGTCTGCGTGCTTTGGACGGGGGCGATCCTGCTTGCGCAACCCAAGGGAACGGAGCCCCTCGTTCCCGCACCGGTCGCGGCCCCCTACCGGGTCGAGGGGCGCGTCATCGTTTATGAAGCTCTCGGCGTTCGCGCCACCCTCCGCCAGGTCATGCCCAGCGAGGAAGCCGCCTTCTTCGAAGAGTGCACGGGGCGGCGGCAACTCTTGTTCTCTCCCGACGGTACCTCGTCGTTCTTCCTCCTGTTCGCACTCACGCTCCAGAATCACTCGCAGGCGTCCCTGGTTTTCAATCCCGGCTTCATCACGATCAAGACCAACCGCATCGGAGGCATCAAGCCCCTCGACTACGCCGACCTCTATATGCTCCTCAGGGCGCGCCCGCAGGCGCTCGCTGACGCCCAGCCCCTGCTCGAAAAGCATTTCTGGCTTCAGCCGGAGACGCTCCCGCCGGGCAGCGCCTCCTCGCGCCTTTTGGTGTTCGAGCCGCTTCCTACGAAAAAAACGAAGAGCGCTGTAGTGAACTGCGCCTGGCTTCATCTGGGCGGCGAGAGTTTTCACCTGGCGTTTCCTTACGACGTGCCACAGCCTCCGAAGCGCAAGCGGCGTCGTTAGGACAATAGCACGGGCGGCCGGTAGACACGCACCGGCCGCTTTCCCCCGAAGCCGTTCGGGCGGAAAAAATCGCCGCGACCGGTTTTTGCTCTTTCCGCCCTACTACTATCTCTTCTTTTTCTTCTTCGCCTTGATGTCCACGTTCAGGCGCAGGAGGAGGTTGCGCACCCCCTCGATTTCGTCCACATCGACGACGAAGGCATCCCGGACGCGCATGGGGCGCTCCCCGTCGAAGACGATGTCGAAGCGCAGGTATTTGGTCCCGTCGAACCTCTGCCGCGGAACGGTGATGTCGAAATCCCCATCGATTTTCTTCGTCCGGGCAGGTTTGGTCTTCCGCTTTCCGCGCGGTCGGCGGCGGGCGCTTCCGGCGCGCTTGCCCTTGCGCGAACGGGACGGCCCCACGGCCATCTGAACAAGCTCTTCGAGCGTCTTTTGGATGTCGGTCGTACGATCCACCGCAACGTGCCGCACCGGAAGCCCCATGTCGGGGTCCAGATCCTCGGCTTTTGCCTTGGGCGGCCTGGCCTGTTTTCCCCGGGCCTGCTCGAAGTGCACGGTCACGAAGTCCTCATCCACCTGGGGCGAGAACTCCGGCTCTTCGAGCATGGCGCCTTCGTCAAGCTCGGCGAATTCCACATCTTCCTTCTTTTCACCTGCCTCTTCTTCCTCCTCCTCCACGGCGGTTTCCTCCTGTGCTTCGCCAGCTCCTTCCTTCTTAAAGAAGTCCGAAAAAAGCTCCTCCTCCTGCTTCTTCTCGAATTCTTTTTCTTCCGCCGGCCCGGCTGAGGTTTTCTCGGAGAGTCCTTCTTCCTCCTCGGCGAGCTCTTCTTCCGCGGCGCTTACCACCCCGTCCGCTTCGCTTGGAAACGACGCCTCGCGGTGCTGCTCAAGCTGCTCGTCGGGCACGTCGCGCAGCATGGTAAGCGGCACTCGCTCGCGCTCCTTCGGCGCGGGCGCTTCCTCGGGCGGCGGAGGGGGCGGCGGAGGCGCCGCCGCAGCGGGCTTCGGTTTTGCCTGGGCGGCCGACGGCGCCGCGAGCTTCGCCTTGACGGACTTGAGCGTCAGCTTCGTGATGCCTTTGAGGGTCTCAAAGACGCCCTTTCCCTGCTCGGCGACCGCTTCGAAGTATGGGCATCCCCGCGGATTTAGTTCGGCGTTCAGCTCGTCGACCGAAAGGAGGTTCGGCAAATCGCGTTTGTTGTACTGGAACACCATCGGGACTTCGTTCGAGTCGATGTCCACCTGCGCCAGGCTCCGATAGAGCTTTCCGAGATTTTCCTTGTTCGCCTCGAGCATCTCCCTCTGCGAATCCGCGACGAACACCAGTCCGTCCACACCCTTCAAGACGAGGTTTCGCGTGCTTTCGTAGTGCACCTGGCCGGGCACCGTGTAGAGCTGGAACTTGGTCTGAAAGCCCCCGATGATGCCTACCTCGATGGGAAGAAGGTCAAAGAAGAGCGTCCGGTCGGCGTCCGTCTCGAGGCTCACGAGCTCTCCTCGGGAGGCGGGCGCAGTCTTGAGGTAAACCTGCTTGAGGTTGGTGGTCTTGCCGCTCAGGCCCGGGCCGAAGTAGACAATCTTCGCGGCAAGCTGCTTCATTGTGTAGTTGATGAAAACCATGGCGCGTCTTCTGGCTACTCCGGCTGCTCGTTTGGTGAAATCCCGTAGGCGCGAAGCTTGCGGTAAAGATGGCTTCTCTCCACGCCGAGTCGCGAGGCCGTGAGGCTGACGTTTCCGCCGCATTTTTCGAGGCGCGCCGAAATGAGCGCCTTCTCGAACGCGGCGCGCGCCTCGCGCAGCGAAAGGTTCGAGTCATAAAAGGTATCCGCCCCGTCCGCGGGGCTCCCTTGCACGGCGGCCGGAAGATCGGAGGCCTCCACCGCGTCCCCGGGTGCCATGATGAGAAGGCGCTCGATGGCGTTTCGGAGCTCCCGGACGTTGCCCGGCCAGCGGTAACGCTTCATGCGCGCGAGCGCCTCCTCGGAGAACGCCTTGGGCGGGCGGCCGTATTCCCGCGCGAGCGTTTCCATGAAATGGCGCGCCAGCAGGGGAATATCCTGCGTGTGCTGGCGGAGGGGGGGAAGGGAAATGGGAATAACGTTCAGGCGGAAGTACAGGTCCTCGCGGAAGCGCTCGGCCCGGATCTCATCGAGGAGATTCTTGTTGGTCGCGGCGAGCACGCGCACGTCCACCTCGATGAAGCGCGCGCCGCCCACGCGCATAAAGCGCCGCTCCTCGATGGCGCGGAGCGCCTTGGCCTGCGTTTTAAGACTCATGTCGCCCACCTCGTCGAGGAACAACGTGCCGCCGTCGGCCGCTTCGAGCTTCCCCGGCTTGTGCGTCGTGGCTCCCGTAAAGGCGCCCTTGACGTAACCGAAGAGCTCGCTCTCTATGAGCTCGTCGGGAAGCGCAGCGCAGTTCAGCTCCACGAAGGAGCCGTCCTTGCGGTCGCTCTGGGCGTGGAGCAGGCGGGCCGCGAGTTCTTTGCCCGTGCCGCTTTCGCCCGTAAGGAGCACGCTCGCCGAGGAGGCCGCGGCGCGCTCCAGGTCGCGGCGCAGGCGCTGCATACTCTCGCTTTCGCCGACAAGGCAAGGCTCGGCGGCGTAGCGTCTGCGAAGCGAGCGGTGCTCCCGCACGAGCCGGTTGTGCATAATGGCGTTGTGGATGGCGAGCAGCGTCTTCTCGACCGAGAAAGGCTTTTCGATGAAATCGCAGGCGCCCATGCGCGTGGCCTTGACGGCCATCTCGATCGAGCCGTGGCCCGAGATCATCAGGACGGCGCCCTCGAACGAATCCCTGTGGAGGTGTTCGAGCACGTCGAGTCCGCTCATCTTGGGAAGCCAGACGTCGAGGACGATAGCGTCGTAGGCGTGCTCCTTCAAGCGCTCGAGGCATTCCTCCCCCGAACCGACGGCCTCGGCCCGGTAGCCTTCGTCCCGGAGGACGCCGAGCAGGGACGTTTGAATGCCCTTTTCGTCGTCCACGATGAGAATGCGTTCGCGCTGTGGCATCGGAGGAAACCTCTACGCGGGAATCTCCACGGTGAAGACGCTCCCCTGAGGAACGTTTTCCGATACGGTGATGCGGCCGCTGTGGTCCGAGACGATGCGGCTTACGATGGCAAGCCCCAAGCCCATGCCTTTCGCCTTCGTGGAGAAGTAGGGAAGGAAGAGTTTTTCGCGCTCCTCGGGAGAAACGCCGCGTCCCGTGTCCCGCACTTCGACGCGCACGATGTGGTGCTCCTCGTCAAAGGAAGCAGTCACCGTGATCGCTCCCCGCCTGTTGGTGGCCTCGACGGCGTTTTCCAGAAGATTCACGAGGGCGCGCTTGAACTGCTCGGGGTCCCCCTTCACCAGGGGAAGATTCTTCGGAACGCGCTTTTCAAACGAGAGGTTTTCGTGGTGCCCTTCGTAGAGAACGAGCGCCGAATCGATGCATTCCTCCAGATTCATGTCCACCGGCTGGGGGGCGGGAAGCCGTGCGAAGCGGGAGAACTCGTCCACCAAGGCTTTGAGGGCGTTCACTTCCTCGACGATGCACGCGACGCATTCGCGCACGAGGCGCTCGTAATCCGCGTCGTTGGGGCGGTAATTTTTAAGAATGCGCTGCGCCGAAAGGTGGATGGGTGTGAGCGGATTTTTCACCTCATGCGCCATCCGCTGGGCCACCTCCTGCCAGGCGGCCATTTTCTGGGCCCGGCTGAGTTCGGTCACGTCCTCGAGCACCAAGATGGCGCCCGCGGACCTATCCCCACGCTGAAGCGTCTGGGAGGCCACGGCGCTCAGGATCACCCGCACCGTGCGCGCGGGAAGGACAAGGGCAAGATGGCGCTGGAAGGGCTGGGCGGGGTTTTTGATAAAGTCTTCGAGCGCATGCCAGATTTCTTTCACGCCCAGCCGGCGGAACAGGAACTCGGCCGCCATGCCTTCGATGGGCTCCGAGGGATTCAGGTCTAAAATTTCACGCGCCGCCCCGTTGGCCGAGAGGATCGAGCGGTCCGCGCTTATGGAGATGACGCCCGTTGGAATGTTTTCCAGTATGGCCGCGATGTTTCGCCGGCGCGCCTCGAGCTCAACGTTCGCCTGCTCAAGGCTCTCTTTGGAACGCTCAAGCGCCTCTCTCGAAGAAGCGACCTCACGCGTCATCTCGTTGAACGACTGCACCAGGAGACCCAGCTCGTCGGCCGCCTCCACCTCCACGCGATAGTCGAAACGTCCCGTGGAAACGGCATGCGTGCCCTCAAGGAGGGCCTCGATGGGCTTCGTGATGACCCGGGCCAGGTAGAGACCCAGCCAGCAGGCGGAAAAAATAATCAGAAGATATATCGTGCCGTACGTCCAGACGCGGCTGTGCTTGATGGTGCGCTTGCGGAGGCTCAGCTGCTTGTAGGCTTTGTACTGCTCGCCCAGGAGGACGGCCTTCCGGGAAAGGTTTCCCGCCATGGCGGTCTCAAACGCCAGAACGCCCCGGAGCGCGCCGCCGCGGCGGATGGGGGTGAGCACGAGGAGGCGATTTCGGTCCGGCTCGCTCCAGCGCACGACGCGCTCGCCGCGGCGGAGCTTCTCGATATCCTTGCTCAAAAGAAGCACGTCGGATTCTCCCTCGGCAAGCCATGAAGCGGAGACGTCTCCCGAAGGCTTGTACACCGCGGCGCGGCGCACTCCGGGAAAGCTTTGCTCCCGCCGGAGCGCTTTCCGGAGGGCCGAGCGGTCACCCCGCGCGAGCGGGCCCGCCAGCTCGGCGCTCAGGCGTTCGCTTTCAGCGACGGCCATGTGCTTGGCCTGTTCATAGTAAGACTCCGCAATGTGGAACGCGTTCGAGAGCACCGATTCCATCGGGGGGTTGAAAAGGCTCTCGATGTTTTTCCCTATGAGGTCACGCGCCACCCAGAAAAGCCCGATCGACGGCACCATGGCAATGAGCAGGAAGGCCCACAGGAGCTTCGTTCTAAAGTGCGCGCCGAGGATGCCCCGCTTCCGTTCGACGGCAAGTTTGACAAGATTGCGAAAGAGAATAAAGAGAAGCGCGGCGATGAGGATGATGTTCAGGGAGGTGACGGCGTAGAGCAGAATCCCTTCCGAAGACAGCGCCTCGAACCACTCGGGGTGCGAGCGCACCAGTCCGCCGAACACCAGGGCCACCGCGAGGAGCAGAGCGATGCCAAGCGTTGCTATGCGATAGGCGAGCCTCTGCCGGCGGCGCCGCTCCTCGAGATCTTCTTTCCGGACGGATTCTTCCGCGCTCATGGTTTGGAAAGCCGAATTTGCGCCCAGGGCGTTTCGATCGGCCAGGGAAGCACGTGGAGGAGGCGCCGCCCCAGAATCTCCGTGCGCACCCGAATGTGTGTAATGCGGCCGCGCTCCTCGGGCGGAATTTCAAGCTGAACGTTCTCAAGCCGCGTCATCCAGAGCGTGACCTCCTGGAATTCGTCCGTGGACCATTCGTCCACCGTGCGTTCGTCCTGCTCGCGCGTGAGATGGTACTGGTGCGTGAGCGGGTCGAAGCGCACCGTCGTCACGACCGCCCGCGCGACCACCTTGCGATTCCACCACCACCATCGCGGATTTATGGCCTGGATGTGGTGCGTGAAGGAAACGGGAATACCGCTTTCGATCCTTTTCCGCACCTCGTCCGTGAAGGCGTTGAGGACATGGAACGACACCTCGACGCCGCCGCCCTGCTCGCGCATCGTAAGGTCCGCGATCCGGGGCCCGGGATCGGCGTAGGCAACGTTCGCAACAATCAGTCCAACAACTCCACCCATGATACCTTTAGGTATTATCGAGTGTCTCATTTTTACCATGATACCAGCCCTGAGAAAAAGCGCAAATTGTGCCCCCTCTCCCCGATCCCGGCATGGAAAAATAGGATTGGAAAGCAATGCCTCAAGAGATAAGGATTTTTTTCGAGCACCCCGGGAGCGGCAAGTCTCGTCGGCCTCTCACTTTTCGAGGGAGTCGAGCGCTTCGCGGATGCGCAAGGGGCGGAATCCCATGCGCCGCAGGTACGCTATCCACCGGCGGCGCGCCTCCGGCGTGCGGGGAGGGGCCAGGGTACGGACGCGACGCTCGACGGCCCGCCGGAGTGCTTCCGCCTCCGCCTCCTCGTCTATGCCCTCAAGGGCCTGGGAAGCAATGGGGTTGGAGATTCCCTTCCGGAGAAGCTCCCGGCGAATGCGCGCCGGGGCGTACCCCCGGAGCGTGAGCGCCGTGTGGACGTAGCGTGCGGCGAAGCGCCGGTCGTCGAGCAGCTTCTGCCGAACGCATTCGTCCAGCACGCGACGGACGACGGCTTTCGGAAAGCCCCTCTCGCGCAATTTTCGAGCGAGCGCCGCGCGGGGATGGTCCCTTCGCGCGAGAGCGCGGAGAACGTAGTTCCTCGCCTGGGCTTGTGGGGACGCGTCCAGACGCGCGGGGCCGGGCGTTTGTGTTTTACCGCGGTTGCCCTTGGAGACGCGGAGCGCCGTCAAAGCTTCGAGAACTGGAAGGGCGAGTCATCGCCGAACACGTCCTCTTCCTGAGTCCCCGTCTTCATCTCCTTTTCCATTTCCTCCCGCGCCTTGTCGGCCGACGACTCGATGCCCTGGATCTTGAGCTTGAACTCGTCGGCGTTCGACGCGTAGCGCATCGCCGTGTCGAGGGTGATGAGGTTATCGGAGTACAGGCGGAAGAGCGACTGGTCGAAGGTCTGCATGCTGTACTGGGAAACGCCGGCCGCGATGGCGTCGCGTATCATGTTGGTTTTTTCCGGCGTGATGATGCAGTCGCGCATGTAGGCCGTGGAGCGCATGACCTCGACGGCGGGCACGCGGCCGGCGCCGTCGGCTTTGGGAAGCAGGCGCAGCGAGATGATGGACTTGATGATGCCGGCGAGCTGGAGCCGTATTTGCTTCTGCTGGTGCGGCGGGAAGACCGAGATGATGCGGTTGATGGTTTCCGTGGCGTCGACCGTGTGGAGCGTCGAAAGCACGAGGTGGCCCGTCTCGGCCGCGGTGAGGGCCGTTTCTATGGTTTCGTAATCGCGCATCTCGCCCACGAGAATCACGTCCGGGTCCTGGCGCAGCGCGGAGCGCAGGGCGCCCGAAAAGCTCTTCGTGTCGACCTCCACCTCCCGCTGGTTAATGATGCTCTTCTTGTCGCGGTGCAGGAATTCGATGGGGTCCTCGATGGTGATGATGTGCTCGACGCGCGTCGAATTGACGTAGTCGATCATGGCTGCGAGCGTCGTGGACTTGCCCGATCCCGTCGTCCCCGTGCAGAGGATGAGGCCGCGGGTTTCCTCGGAGATTTGGGCGAGCACCGGAGGAAGCAGCAGCTCGCGGAAGCTCAGGATTTTCACGGGGATGACGCGCAGCACGAGCCCGATGGTGCCGCGCTGCTGGAAGATGTTGCAGCGAAAGCGGCCGACCCCGGGAACGCTGTAGGCGATGTCAATCTCGTGATTCTTCTTGAACTTCTGCTTCTGCTTCGAGTTCATGACGGAGAACGCCATCGCGATGGTGTTCTCCTGCATGAGGCGCTTCATGTCGGCCATCGGGGAGAGTTTCCCGTTGATGCGAATGATGGGATGGCTGCCGACCTTCAGGTGAAGGTCCGAGGCGCCCCGTTCGACGGCGGTCTTGATGATTTCGTTAATCTGCATCGGTTCTATCTCCCTTTCGAGGTACCATGATACACTGCGGCCCGCGGGTTATCAAATCCTTCTTTGGGCCCTCATGCCTGCAAGCGAAAAAAACGTCCATGCTACGCGTACACGTACGCAAGCCATTTGTGCCGGTCGGGGCGTTCCCCGCGCAGGATTCCAAAAAACTCCTTCTGAAGGTGCTCGGTGACGGGGCCGCGGCCGTTCGAGCCGATGGGAATTCGGTCAATCGAGCGGATGGGGGCAATCTCGGTGGCCGTTCCCGTGAAGAAGACTTCGTCGGCGATGTAGAGCATCTCGCGCGGTATGCGCATGGTCTGCACCTCGTAGCCGAGGTCCCGGGCAAGCGTGATGACCGTATCGCGCGTGATGCCCGGCAGGATGGAGGACGACAGGGGCGGGGTGAAGATCTTCCGGTCCTTCACCGCGAAAATGTTTTCGCCGCTTCCCTCGCTCACGCAGCCGTCCGGATCGAGCGCGATGCCCTCGGCGAAGCCGTTCTCCATCGACTCGATTTTGATGAGCTGCGAGTTGATATAATTCGCGCTGCATTTGGCCATGGCCGGGAATGTGTTCGGGGCCATGCGGTTCCAAGAGGAAACCATCACGTCGACCCCCTTCTCGAGCGCCTCCTGCCCCAGATAGGCGCCCCATTCCCACACGGCGATGACGCACTCGACGGGACACGGAAAAGGATTGACGCCGAGGCTGTGGTAGCCCCGGAAAATGATGGGACGAATGTAGCACTCCTTGAGCTCGTTGACGCGGATGGTTTCGAGGACGGCCTGCGAGAATTCCTCCTCGGAATAGGGAACGGGCATGCGGTAAATCTTGCACGAGTCGAAAAGGCGGCGGATGTGGGCGTCGAGGCGGAAGGCCGCTGGGCCCTTGGCCGTGTTGTAGCAGCGGGCGCCTTCGAACATGGAGGAGGCGTAGTGCAGCGCATGGGAAAGGACGTGGATTTTCGCGTCCTTCCAGTCCACGAACTTCCCGTTGAACCAGATTTTCCCTTTTTCTACGAATGCTGACATAGGCTTCTCGGTTATGGATTCCCTTATAAGCGCCCGTCGGCATTATACGTAGCGGTGAGACATACGTCAACTGCCGGCCGCGCCAAACAAGACCTCCATCGTGCGCGCCAAGTCGTCCTCGCCGTTGTAGAGGTGCGGCGCCAGGCGAATGCGTCCCTCGCGAAAGGCGCAGACGACGCCCGCCCCGAGAAGGCGGCGGTAGAGCGGTTTGAGGTCTTCCCCCGGCCGCTCGAACGATACGATGGCCGAGCGTTCTTCAACATCCTCCGCGCCGCACACCTTGAAGCCGGCCTCACGGAGCCGCTCAAGAATGGGCTTCACGATTTGCTTGATATGGGCCTCTATGGCGGGGATGCCTACGGACCGGAGGTATTCGAGCGATGAGGCAAAGGCCGCGAAATGATCGAGGGGCGGCGAGCCGACCTCGAAGGCGCGTCCATCAAAAGGCGGCGCGTAATCGTAGCGCGTCAGGTCGTCGAACGAATCCTCCTTCAGAAACGCCCTCCACCCCGCGAGGGGTGGGCGCAGGTGTTTTCGCGCCTCGTCGGACACGTAGAGCACTCCCGTGCCCATGGGCGAGAGAAGCCACTTGTGTCCCGGAGCGGCCAGGACGTCCGGCAGGGGCCCCCGCCACTCAAGAGCGCCCAGGCCCTGCGCCGCGTCCACGACGGTAAAGACGCTGTGCCTTCGAGCCATGGCGATGATGCCTTCGGTGTCGGCGCGGACGCCCGTCGAGAACTGCACCCAGTCGAAGGCGAGCACCCGCGTGCGCGGCGTCACGGCCTGCTCGAAGGCGCCGGCGCTCAGCACATCGCTTGGAGCGGGGACGAATCGCACCGTCGCCGCCGCTGCACGCGCCGCATGAAGCCAGGGATAGACGTTCGCGGGGAATTGCCCCTCGACCAGCAGGATCTCGTCGCCGGGCCTAAGCGCTACGCCCTGCGCGGCCATGTTGATGCCGTAGCCCGTGCACGACGTCAGGGAAACGGTCTCCGAAGAAACTCCCAAGAGGCGCGCCGCCGCCTCGCGCGCCCGCCGGGGAACGTCGAAATATTCCGCGACCTTGAAGCGGGACGGGTTCTTCCGCCGCTCCAAAATTTCCAGCATCACGCGCAGAGCCCCAAGGGGCGCCGGGGCTTCGCTCGCCGCGTTAAGGTAGGTGCACTCTTTCGTAAGGGGAAATTCCCGACGAATCTCCTCAAGGAGATAGCTCATGGTTTTTTCTGACGGGCGGTAATGAAGAAGAGCCGATCCCAGACTTTAATCAAACACCCTTGCCCCGGCATTATCGGGGAGTGGCGGTCGGCGGTTCCATGAGCCTACTCCTGCCCGGCGGACGGCGCCGCATAGGACGTCGCCTTAGCCGCCCCCATGGCCGCGAGCGCCTCGCGACTTTTGTTCTCGTAGTGAAGCATGTGGATCTTCTGCGCCAGCTCGGCGGCTTCCGCCAGGAGGCGGCTTGCCTTCTCCGTGTCTCCCCACTCGCGGTAGAGCTCGCCCAGGTAGTATTTGGCCCAGAGCGTGGTGTTGGGCTTCATCAGGGTCTCGGCGAGGTGGATGCCCTCCAAGATGTCGGTCACGGCGTTGCGCTCGCCCGCTTGGGCGCGCACGACGCCGTGAAGCACCATGGCGTCGGCCACGAGCGGCTTGAGGTTGTCTTCGCGCGCCATGCGAAGCGCCTCGGCAAGCGCATGCTCGGCCTGCTCCTTCTCCCCCATGGCGAGGTACAGCTCCCCCATGTCGATGAGGTTGCGGGCGATGCCGTAAGCGGAGCCGGTCTCAAGGCTCAGGGCATGGGACTCTTCGAAGTTCTGAACGGCGTCCTCGAAATTTTCCAGGAACCGGTGCAGACTCGCGATGTTGTTGTAGCACGAGGCGAGTCCCAGCTTGTCCTGAAGCTCGTCGAGGATGTGCAACGACTCCGTCAAATAGGCGAGCGCCTCAAGGTACTCGCCCCGGTCGGTGAACAGCACGCCCAGGTTGCTGAGCACGCTCGCGAGTTCGTACTTGTTGCCCGAGTCCTCAAAGATGGTGCGTGCTTCCTGCTGGTACTGCTGCGACTTCTCGGCGTCGCCCAGGCCGTGATAGGCGATGCCGATGACCCGGAGGCATCGGGCGATGCCGAGCTTGTAGTCCGTTCGCCTTGCCTCCTCCAGCCCCTGCTGCCCGAGGACGATGGCCTGGTTGAAAGCTCCCATGAAATGGTGCGCCTCGGCGTGGCGGTCGAGCACGTCAACGAGCAGGGTCGAGTCGCCTACTTCGCGCGCCAGGGCGCCGGCCTTTTCGTAGTCCCGCGCGGCGTCATCGTAGTGCCCGAGCAGCTGATGGGAAAGCCCGCGCCCCAGCAGGGCTTGGGCGCACCGCTTGGTCCACGACGCGTCTCCTTTCGACTCCGCTTTCTCGAGGAGCGCCAGTGCGCGGTTGTAGTGAGTGGTGGCACGCTCGTTATCGTAGAGCCCCCGCGAGCGGTCGCCGGACTTGAGCCAGTAGGCGGCCGCGTTGAGGGGCTGCCCGCCTTCCTGGCAATGGTGGGCGAGCCGCTCGTAATATTCCTCGAGCTGCTCCTTGTAAAGGTCTTCGATGGACTCGGCGATGGCACTGTGGAGTTCCGCCCGGTGCTTCTGAAGAAGCATCCGGTAGGCCACGTCCTGGACGAAGGTGTGTTTGAAGACGAACTCGCGCTCCTTGGCTCCGGGGCGCTCGTAGATGAAGCCGCGCTCGGCCAGGATGGCCAGCCAGTCCTCGAGCGCGTCCTGCACCGGAAGAAGCCGCAGGAGGAGTTTGTGCGAAAACTCCCGCCCGATCACCGAAGCCGCCTGCAGCGCAAACTTCACGTCCGGCGAGAGGCGGTCCATGCGCGCGGCGACAATGCCCTGCACCGAGGTCGGCACGCGCTGTGTGATGAGGCGCTTGAGTTTTTCGGGAGAGCTTTCCGCGAAATCGGGAATTTCCTCCCGGAGCGTGCGCACCACCTCTTCGACGTAGAGGGGATTGCCCTGCGTCTTCTCGCGTATCATGGCCTTGATCTCGGCGTGGATTTTCGCCTTGGCGTGGTGCTCGACCAGGGCGTCGGTGTCCGCGGGCGAAAGCTCCTTCAGATATATGCGCTGGTAAAATTCGTAACGGCCCCACGTGTGCGTGAACGTGGGACGATAAAGGCATACAACGAGGATGGGTTGCGTTTCGACCAGGGGCAGCAGGAACTCCAGAAGATCGAACGACAGCTTGTCAAGGGATTGCAGGTCCTCGAAAATAAACACGTGCGGCCCCTGCGCGGCGAGATGGTTTACGATTTTGCGCACGGCGAGAAACGTCGTCGTCTTGCGCCCCTTGGCGTCGAGGTGGCTGAACGTCGCCTCTTCGAATTCGACTGCAAGGAGCTCCCCGATCGATTGAATCTCGACGGAATGAAGCCCCATCGCGGCGCCCTCCTTCTCGAGGCACTCCTTGGTGGTGGCCTTGCTGTCCTCGGGCTGGATGGAAAAAATTTGCCGGAGCATGTCCACGAACGGGGCGTAGCTGCGGGCTTCGCCCCTGCGCTCCGCGCGGCCTTCGGGGAGGGGAATGTTTTTTTCGCGCAGCCACTGCTTCAGCTCGTATTTGAGGCGAGACTTCCCGATGCCCGCTTCACCCACAATGGACACCAGTTTGCCTTTGCGCGTCTCGATGACCTCTTCGGTCCAGCCGCGCAGGGTGTTCCACTCGCGCGTGCGCCCGATGAGGGGAGGGAGAGTGCTCTCCGTCAGCACGGTCGTCTGCACGGCCTGCAGCGCGTAGGCGGGCACCGGCTCGGCCTTGCCCTTGACGCGCACGGGCTCGCGCTGCTCGAACTCAAAGAGGTGGCGCGTGAGGCGCTGCGCGGCCGCTGACACCAGGATCTCCCCCGGGGCGGCCGCGCCTTGGAGGCGCTGCGCCACGTTGACCGTATCCCCCATCACGGTGTAGGACTTGCTTTCCTTGCCGCCCACCTGGCCCGCGATGACCTCGCCGGCCGTGATGCCAAGCGAAAGGTTCAACTTGACCTCAAGGCCTTTATTCAGAACCTCGAGCGAGTCGCGCATCTGGAGTGCGGCGCGGAGCCCAAGCTCCACGTCGTTTTCGTGGGAGATGGGCGCGCCGAACACCGCGAGCACGCAGTCGCCCATGTACTTGTCAATCGTGCCGTCGTAGCGCTTGATGTCCTTTTCGAGGCGCTCGAAGCAGCGGTTCATGATGTCGGTCACGTTCTCCGGGTCCATGCTCTCGCTCATGGCCGTAAATCCGACGACATCCGCAAAAAGGACGGCCACCTGCCGCCGCTCTCCCGTCATTCGGGAAGCGGCGAGGGAGGTGGGGGTGACCGGTTCCTCGCTCGGTTGCGGGGGAGTCGCGGCGGCAGGTGCGGGAGCGGGTGGCGGCGCAGGCGCCGGGGCAGCCGCCGGCGAAAGGGGCGTGCCGCACTCGCCGCAGAACTTGTGAAAGTCTGGATTGTCGAAACCGCACTTGGAGCAGGCCGTGGTGCGGGAGAGGCGCGTGCCGCAGTGGCCGCAGAATTTGAGGCCTTCGGCGTTTTCTTGATGGCAGGATGGGCACGTCATGACGGTAGAATCCTTCCCCCATGTTTTACCTTAAATTCGCTGTCCCCTGCAAACCGCGCAAGAGTCAATCGGAGAAGGAAAATCAAGAAAGAGAAGGAAAAATACGGCTACCACCCGCCATGAAGCCTCACGGATTGTTCGCGGCGGCTTCGAGGCGCTTCCGCAAATCCTCCGGAACATTAAGGCCGAGCTTTTTCATTTTCTCACACACAATCTTTGCCTCGTGGGGCCTCGATTCGCTCAGATACGCACGGGCCAGGTTGATGTACACTTCCGCCGTCTTCGGCTCCAACTCCACCGCTTTCTCAAAATACTGCAGGGCCTTCGCCGAGTCGCCCAGCTGGCCGTGAGCCGTTCCCATATTGTTGTACAAACGCGACAATCCACCGCCGCCCAGTTCCTGCTCGATTTCGAGGCTTTTTTCCAAATACTCCAGCGCTTTCGTGAAGTCGCCCAAGTTACCGTGGGCAATCCCGATGTTCATGAACGCTTCAGCCATGGCGGCACGATTTCCCGCCTTTTCCTCGATCCGCAAGCGCTCCTCGTAGGCCTTCACGACGTTCCGGTAGTCGCTTGCGTCGTGGAACGCTGCTACATTGCTGAGGGATACGGGCACACCTTCTTTTCCCGCGTACCGGAGGGCCAGCTGGCGCTCCCTTTTGGATTTTTCCAAGTACCCTTGCCTTTCGTAAATATTGGCCAAGGCCTCATGCGGAAGGCTGTTTCGCGGGTACTTCTTGGCCGCGTCCTCCCACACCCTCTTGGAAGTTTTCCAAGTCTGGTTCCGCACCATGACCGATATCGAAAAAACGACCGTGACCGCAAGGAAGGCGGGCACGATTAGCCTGGATAGAGGGGGCGCAAGGCGCCGCCCCGTCCGGGCCCGTCGGCCAGCGTAATCCACCAGAAAGCCCACCGCCACGGCAAAGCCTATTCCGGGAAGATAGACTCGGTGCTCGTTGACGGGAACCCTCAGGGCGATAACGCTTGAGGTCGGAAGCAGGGTGATGAAATACCACAAAACAGCGAAACTCAGAAGGCCGTAGCGCCTGCACAGCTTCCAAGACAGGAACAAGCCGGCGCCGATGACAAGCAGCGAAACGCTGAAGGTTAGATTCAGCAGGCCCTCAGTATCAAAGCCGTGGGAGATGCTCAGGCCCCACGGAAACACCAGAAGCCGCAAGTAAAAAGCCATCGCCTTCGTCTGGATAATCAGATTCGAAAGCACGTCCCGCTTCTCGTAACTCGGCACCAGCATCTTGCCCACCAGCAGCCCCCCGTACAACGCTGTCACGACAAAAAACGCCGCGTGCCGACGAACGAGCGCCTTCACCGTATCCCAGGGCTTGCCCCAACGTGAAATCGGGACACCGATTTCGCCGGGAAGCGCCAGCACGTCCAACAGAACCAACATCACCGGCAGCGTCACCACGATCTCCTTCGACAGCAGCCCCAACGCAAAACAAAGAAGCGAGCCCGCGTAGAGAGCCATCCGGCGCCGCATCAAGGCGCTGCCCGCATAGCCCACGAACAGCCACACGCCGGCCAGGTAAAACGTCGTCGCCAGCACGCTCGAGCGGCAGCTGATGTAGTTGACGCTCTCCGTGTTCAGAGGATGAACGGCAAACAAAAGCGCCGCAAAGAACGCCGCCGCCGTGTTTCCGGACACCCGCCCGTCCCCCGTCACGCTCGAAGCGGGACTTCGGAGGAGGGATCGCAACACCGCAAAGACCAGCAGGCCGTTCAAGACGTGAAGGATAATGTTCGCAAGGCGGAAGACCTCGGGTTTGTAATCGTAGCCGCCGAGGGCGTAGCTGAGCGCATAGGTCGAAAAGAGGACGGGGCGGTAGTGGCCCTTGTCGGAGTGGAGGCTGGTGGTTCGGGCGCTGGCGAAGAAAGAAGGGATGTTCTCGAGCTTTCGTATGTTGGGGTTGTCTATGAGGCTATGGAAATCGTCGTAGAGGAACTCATTATTCAGGGAATTGAAATAAAGAACGGGAGGCAGGACGGCCAGGACGACAATCGCAACCCAGAGGGGGATGGCCCTACCCTCCGCGAGGGCCTCCTTCTCGACGGGCCTCGGCGCCGCACCGGGGGCTTTCGGGGCTGTGCGAGATTTTTTCCTTCGACTCTTCTTGCCCATGAGCGATAGCTACTTATTCAAGGAATGTCAACTATCCATTTTAGGAACGGTTTCTACGCGTGTCGAGAAGCCTCATGGATTTTCCATAGCGGTTTCGAGACGTTCTCGCAAATCTTCCGGGACACTAAAGCCGAGCTTCTTCATTTCCTGAAGGACGCCTCCTGCCTCGTCGATCTTGCCGAGGGCAAGGTAGACTTTCGCAAGATAACGGTAAGGCTGCTCATCATGCGGGTTCAGCTCCACGGCTTTCTGAAGGTATTTCAGGGCCTTTTCGTTGTGCCCTTGCGCCACATAAGCGATGCCCAGATTGTGGTTCGGATGCCAGGCGCTCGGGGTCAGCTCAACGGAAAGCGTAAAGTGCTCGATGGCGCTTTCGTACTCTTTTCTCTTTGCGTAAATTATGCCCAGTCCGTTATGGGACTTTGCCAGCGTTTCATCGGTCCCGCCGTGCCGAACCGCGAACAGAAACTCCTGCTCGGCTTTTTCCAAATCTCCGATCTTCTCGTATTCGAGGCCCAGCGTTTCGTGCGCGTGGACGTTGTTAGGATACTTCTTCACGGCATCCTCCCAGAGAGCGACGGGCGTCTTCCAGACTTGATTCCGCGCATAGACCGCGACGGAAAAGATTCCTACGACGACCACAAAGAGCGGCACGGCGAGCTTCGAAAGGGCCTGCCCGAGACGCCCAAGCGTCGGGGCTGGCCGGAGACGGGTGCGCGCCTCTACCGACTTACTCTGGATAGGTACCGACATGCCACGGGCAAGCTCCAACAAGAACGCTACGGCCGCTGCAAACCCTACCGCCGGAAGATAGGCTCGGTGCTCGTTCACGGGAATGTTCAGAGGCAAGAAGCTCGACGTCGGAAGTAACGTGATGAAATACCAAGAAACGCCAAAACTCATATGGGCCATGCGTTCGCGCATACGCCAGGCTGCGAACACAAGAATCCCGAGAACCGCAAGCGATAGGAAAAACGCCGCGTTTGCCGTGCCCTGCCACTCGAAACCGTGCGACACGCTCAAACCCCGCGGAAACACCAAAAGCCGCAAGTAGAATACCACTGCTTTGGTCTGGATGAGAAGGTTGGAAAGGACGCCGCGCCTTTCGTAAGCGGGTTTAAGGCTCACGGCGAAAATCAGAAATAGATGAGCCCCCGCGATCACCCAGAACATCACGTGGCGGCGAAATAGAGTCTTGAGATCAAAGACTTTCGCGTCAGGACTAAGAATCAAAATATCCAAAAGCATCAAAATCACAGGAAGGGTAATCACGATTTCTTTGGTCAAAAGCCCCAGCACGAAACAAAGAAGCGAGCCCGCGTAGAGAGCCGTCCGGCGCCGCATCATGGCGCTTCCCGCATACCCCACGAACAGCCCCACGCCGGCCAGGTAAAACGTCGTCGCCAGCACGTTCGAGCGGCAGCTGATGTAGTTGACGCTCTCCGTGTTCAGAGGATGAACGGCAAACAAAAGCGCCGCAAAGAACGCCGCCGCCGTTTTCCCGAAAATGCGCCCGTCCTCCGTAGCCGTGCTACTGCGGAGGATGGACCGAAACACGGCAAAGACCAACAGGCTGTTCAAGACGTGAAAGACAAGGTTGAACACCCGAAACATCCCGGGATCGTAATCGTAGCCGCCGAGGGCGTAGCTTAGGGCGTAGGTCGAAAAGAGGACGGGGCGATAGTGCCCTTTGTCGGAAAAGACGCTGGTGGTTGTGGTGGTGGTAAAGAAAGAGGGGATGTTTTGGAGGCCGCGGACGTGTGGATTGTCCACGAGGCTGTGGACATCGTCGTAAAGGAAAGGGTTGGTTAGAGAGCTGAAATAAAGAATGGAAGGCAAGACGACCAGGACGACAAGCGCAACCCAGAGGGGAATGGCCCAGCTTTCCGCGAGGGCCTCCTCCCCGACGGGCCTCGGCGCCGCACCGGGGCCTTTCGGGGCTGTGCGAGATTTTTTGCTTCGGCTTTTCTTGCCCATGAGCGATAGCTACTTATTCAAGGAGTGTCAACTATCCCATTTTAGGAACGGTTTCTACGCGTGTCGAGAAGCCTCACGGATTTTCCACGGCGGCTTCCAGACGCTTCCTTAAATCCTCAGGCACGTGAAAGCCGCGATTCTTCATCTTTTCGCAGACGGCCTCGGCCTCCTTCACCCTCGGTACCTGAAGGTACGCATGCGCCAGATTGATGTACGCTTCCGCTGTCCTCGGCTCCATCTCTACCGCTTTTTCAAAATGCCGGATCGCCTGGGCCGAGTCGCCCAGCCTGCCGTAGGTCGCACCGATATTGGTGTACAGGCGCGACATCGTCTTCTTGTTGCCCAGCTCCTGCTCGATTTCAAGGCTTTTTTCAAAATGCTCCAGCGCTTTCGTGAAGTCGCCCAAGTTGCCGTGGACAATCCCGATGTTCGTGAGCGCTAGGGCCACGCCGGCCCGATTTCCCGCCTCTTCTTCTATCCGCAAGCGCTCCTCGTAAGCTTTCAAGGCGCCCCGGTAGTCGCCCGCCTCGTTGATCAGGTTGATCAGGTTGAGCGACAACGACACGCCTTCCTTCCCGGCGTACCGTACGGCGAGTTCGTATTCCCTTTTGGCTTTTTCCAAGTACCCCTGCCGCGCATAGCTGTTCGCCAGGGCCTCATGGGCATGGGCATTGTGAGGATATTTCCGAGCGGCGTCTTCCCAGAGGGCATCGGGCGTTTGCCACACTCGATTTCGTGCAACGACTATGATGGAAAAAACAGCCATGACGACCAAAAAGAGCGGCGCGACGAACCTGGCCGCAGGGAGGGGGAGGCGGCGCCTTCCGTAATTCATCGCGAATCCAATCGCCGCGGCAAACCCTATTCCGGGAAGATAGACTCGGTGCTCGTTGACGGGAACATACAGGGCGATAACACTCGAAGTCGGAAGCAGGGTGATGAAATACCATAGGATGGCGAAGCTCAGGAGACCGCAGCGCCCGCGCAGCTTCCAGGCCAGGAACAAGCTGGCGCCGATGACAAGCAACGAGACGCTGAAGGCCAGATTCAGCAAGCCCTCCGTATCAAAGCCGTGGGAGATGCTCAGCCCCCGGGGAAACACCAGAAGCTTCAGATAATACGCCATCGCCTTCGTCTGGATAATCAGATTCGAAAGCACGTCCCGCTTCTCGTAACTCGGCACCAGCATCTTGCCCACCAGCAGCCCCCCGTACAACGCCGTCACGACGAAAAACGCCGCGTGCCGGCGAACCAGTTTCTTCACCTCTACGTTTCCCTTCCACGGACTTAGCGCTAGCACGTCCAGCAGAACCAACATCACCGGCAGCGTCACCGCAATCTCCTTCGACAGCAGCCCCAGCACGAAGCAAAGAAGCGAGCCCGCGTAGAAAGCCGCCCGCCGCCGCATCGAGGCGCCGCCCGCATAGCCCACGAACAGCCCCACGCTCGCCAGGTAAAACGTCGTCGCCAGCACGTTCGAACGGCAGCTGATGTAGTTGACGCTCTCGGCGTTCAGGGGATGCACGGCAAACAAGAGCGCTGCGAAAAACGCAAGGGCTGTCTTCCCGGAAAGGCGTCGAAACACGGCGAAGACCAACAGGCCGTTGAGGGTATGAAGGACGAGGTTCGCGAGGCGGAAGACCTTGGGGTCGTAGTCGTAGCCGCCGAGGGCGTAGCTGAGGGCGTAGGTGGAGAAGAGGACGGGGCGGTAGTGGCCCTTGTCGGAGTGGATGCTGGTGGTCCGGGCGCTGGTGAAAAAGGAGGGGATGTTTTCGAGGCTGCGGACGTGGGAATTTTTCACAAGGCTATGAGAATCGTCGTAGAGGAAAGGGTTGGATAAGGAATTAAAATAAAGAATGGAAGGCAAGACGACCAGGACGACAAGCGCAACCCAGAGGGGGATGGCCCAGCTTTCCGCGAGGGCTTCCTCCCCGACGGGCCTCGGCGCCGCACCGGGGGCTTTCGGGGTTGTGCGAGATTTTTTGATTCGGCTTTTCTTGCCCATGAAATAGGAGCAGGATACTCTCGGCGAATCACCGCGTCAACGACGCGGTTTGGGGCGGACATCTGCATGCCCGAGATTTCCGCCATGCCCTTCCGTGGGCCCACGGGTAAGTGGCTCCGAACAAGTCCGGCGCTGGGCGTATGCTATAATTCGCACATGGCGGAAGACTACTACGAAATTCTGGGCGTTTCGCGGGACGCGTCGAAAGCCGAGATTAAGAAAGCCTACCGGCGGCTGGCCTTAAAGTACCACCCCGACCGCAACTCAGGCGACAGCGATGCCGAGGCACGCTTCAAGGAAGCTTCCGAGGCCTACAGCGTCTTGGGAGACGACAAGAAGCGCGCGCTCTACGACCGCTACGGCCATGCCGGTGTGCGCCCGGGCGCGGAAGCCGGTGGGGGCTTCGACGCGAGTATTTTCCGCGACTTTGAAGACATCTTCGGCGGCGGACTCGAGGATGTGTTTTCCGAGATGTTTGGATTCGGCGACCTCCTGGGCCGCAGGCGCCAGCGCGGGCGCGGCCGGAGCGAGCGCGGGGCCGACCTCCGTTACGACCTCGAGATTACGCTTGAGGAAGCCGCGGCAGGCGTCGAAAAAGAGCTTTCCCTTTCGAAGCGCACCACATGCCCCTCCTGTCGGGGCACGGGCGCCGCGGACCGGGACGGCGTCGTCTCCTGCTCGTCCTGCGACGGTCAGGGCAAGGTAGTGTACCAGCGAGGATTCTTCTCCATGGTGCAAACGTGTCCCAAGTGCCGGGGCGAAGGACGCGTGGTGCGCGAGGCGTGCCGCATTTGCGACGGCACGGGACAAACCGTGAAGGAGGAAACGGTGCGTGTAAGCCTGCCCGCGGGCGTCTCGGACGGCTGCCAGCTCCGCCTCCAGGGCAAGGGTGAGGCCGGCCGACACGGCGGTCCAAACGGCGACCTCTACGTCGTAGTCCATGAGCGCGAGCATCCCGTTTTCGAACGCCGCGGCGGCGACATCTGGTGCGAAGTGACCCTCTCCGCACCGCAGGCCGCCCTGGGCACCCTCGTTAAGGTTCCGACCCTCGAGGGCAAGGAAGGCGAGCTCACCGTTCCGCCCGGCACCCAGCCCGGCGAGACCTTCGAGTGGAAGAGGCGCGGCATTCCCTCCCTCGAAGGCTCCCGGGGTCCCGCAAGAAAGCGCGGCAGCCAGTACATCACGGTCAACGTGCACGTTCCGACCGACCTTTCCAAGGAGGAACGCGACCTCTACGAGCGCTTGGCCGAACTGCGCAAGGAAGAGGCGACTGTGGGCGGAAAGAGCCTTTTCAAGCGGGTGAAGGACCTGCTATGGTAATTCCGAAAAATCGGACTTGTTCCGACAACGTTGAGATTGGTTCCTTCCGAGGCTTGCGTCGGGACGAGAATGCCCAACCCTGCCTTTGGCGGAATCGGCACCCGACAAAAATTGTCGTTAAATTATGACAAAAATTGCCAAGCACCCTTCCCTTCAATGGAAAAACAGCCATTTTTCGGCTGAATTTCACAGGAAATTCTTCACTTCTGTTGGCACAGAGCTTGCATAATTCTATAATGAGATGCAACAACTCTCACTTTACGTAAAGGAGAATAACGAAACATGAGAACAAAAAAGAGCAAAGGTTTCACGCTTGTCGAGCTGCTCATCGTGGTGGCCATCATCGGCATCATTGCCGCGATAGCCATCCCGAATCTGCTCGATGCAATGAACCGCTCTCGCCACAAGGCGACGTCGGGCGACATCCGTACGCTCGGCACTGGCGTCGAGTCGTACAAAATCGACAACTTCGGCGTGTCGGTCGATGTGGGCGGCGGCCCGGAGGACGTTGGCACACCCTCCACCGGGCTCAATGCCTTCCTCGACGCCTTGGGCTACCTCGATAACCCGCCGGCCGTGGACGGCTGGGGAATGCCTATTCAGTATGGCAACCGAGGCGCTACCCCGAACCCGGCGATCTATGGGTTGGGTTCCGGCGGCTCGGACGGCCCTGCAGACAAAGGATTAGCGGCCCCGGCTGACTTGCTGACTGATCCCGTGACGGGCACTCACTTCGCCGATCGAACAAGCCGAAGGTGGGAATGCGACATCGCTTTTGCAGACGGTCAGTTCTTTTTCGGCGGCTGCAATTCAACCACTGCAACCGGGTCAAAGAGCAGTTGATCCGCGTGTCCTGCGACAGTTGACATAAAACGCGTTTAACGCGGGGGCTCGCAAAAGAGCCCCCGCGTTTTTTTGGTTTCTTGTAGCGCAAGCCCCACCCGCCAACCTGTCCTCGACTTGTCGGGATCGGCGGGCGGGTTCCAGTCCCGCCAAGAGGGGGAATGCGTGTGCACCATTCATTGATACCGCTTCTTACTGTCCTTGCCCTTCTTTGCGTAAGCGTTCTCTGGCCTCCCGGCGTCCACACGGGCGGCTGGGGGGCGGCTATGGCGCTCAGTTTGGGGGGAGGCCTCTACGCCGTGGCGCGGGGGAATGCCCTGCCGCGCGCCGTCTGGATCCTTGCCGCTTTTTTTTCTCTAAACGCCTGGGCGGCGGCGAGCTACCGCGCCCTGTCGCTCGAGCACGGCCTTCTTTTCCTCTCCTACGCGGCCACCGCCTGGCTTTCGTACCGCCTTCCACCGCAAGACCATAGCCGCTTTCGAACGGCGCTCCTGGTGCTCAGCGCTGCGGCGGCGCTTTACGGACTCTACCAGTGGGGCTTCGGGCTTGAGCGCAGCGCGGAGCTCGCGCGGGCGCGCATGGATGCCGTGCCGCCCGAAATCCTGGAACGGTTAGAATCGGGCCGTATCTTCGCGCGCTTTCCCCTTCCCACGGCCTACGCCGGATTTTTGGCGATGGCGCTTCCCATCGCCGTCGGCGCAACCCTGACCGGGCGCCGCCCCGCGTGGCGGGACGTCCTCCTCTGGGCGCTTTTGGCGCTCCTTGCCGCCAACCTCGCTCTCACGCTCTCCGCGGGGGCGATGCTCGCTCTGGCGCTGGCCGGGGCCGCGGCCGCAGCGGCCGGTCGCACGCGCCGCGTCACGGGGTGGCTTATTCTCGCCGCCCTCGCCCTCGCCCTCGCCTGGGGCGTGGCGGCGGCACGAATCGAGGAGCGGCGGAGCGCGTCGCCGGTGGCGCTCCGCCTCGCCAACTGGCAAGCCGCCATGGAGATGTGGAAAGAAAGCCCTTTTCTTGGGAAGGGCTTCG
Organism: Acidobacteriota bacterium; assembly: GCA_020349885.1. Taxonomy (NCBI): domain Bacteria; kingdom Pseudomonadati; phylum Acidobacteriota; species Acidobacteriota bacterium. The sequence continues at coordinate 1,077,319 of CP070701.1, read as the reverse complement.
GAGGCTACGGCCTCGAGTATCCCCGCTTCCGCCGTCCCGGCATGAACGAGACCCTTTACGCGCACAATACCTACCTTCAGCACCTCACGGAAGGCGGCCTCGCGGGCGCGGCGCTTTTGGGATGGCTCTTGTGGGGGTGGTTTCGAAAAATATTTCGTTCTCGCGGGCCGTCCGCCCTCGCGGTCGAGGCGGCGTGCCTCGCGTTTCTTCTTCACAACGCGGTGGACTTCACGTTCTACGAGCCGGGCGTCGCCTACCCCTTTTTCATGCTCGCGGGCATGGCATGGCGCATGCGCGAAACCGCGGCCCCCGCCCCGCGCGGAGCTCCGTCCATGCCGCGCCTCGAGCACGCCGCATCGGCGGCGCTGCTCGGCGCGGCGCTTCTGGCGGCCCTTTTCGTCTATGGCGGAACGCGCCTCTACGAGGAGGCGGAGTTTGCGTACCGGGCCGGAGAGAGCAAGAAAGCCCTTCGGTACCTCGATCGGGGCGAACGCCTGTATCCCCTCAAGGCCGAAATCCCCGTCTACCGCGCCCAGATCCGCCTGCTCGGGCCTGCGCCGCACGCGTCTGCCGTGCAGCGGGCCCTGCGCGACGCCGACCGCGCCGTCGCGCTCAATCCCCGGACGCCGTTCTACTACGACGTGCGCGGTCGCGCCCACCTGCGTCTTGGAAACGGAAGAGACGCGCTTTCGGATTTCGAGACCGCGCACCGCCTCTATCCCATGAAGCCGGCCTACCGGGAGCAGTTGGAAAAGCTCCGCGACGGCATCGAAGAGTTGCGGGAACAAAGCAGCGAATAGGATGAAATTCTCCGGGGCTTCAGGCATAATAATTTCCGCCGTTTTGCCATGCCGTTCCTTCGCCCGTTTTTTCTGACGACGATTTTCGGGATTGCCGCGCTCGTCCCGGTATTTTCGGGATTTTCACAAGAGGCGCCGGCTTCCGAGGAAGCGAAGCCCCGACAGGCCGAAGGCAGGCCCGCCGAAGCGGATAAGCCCCGACTTGTCGAGGGCAAGCCTGACCTTGCCCTCGGGTGGGGCGCGTGGAAAATTTTCCTTGCCGACAAAGCGGCGGGTGAGGAGACGTTCTCCATGACGAAGACCCCGGACGGCTGGACGCACCGCTCGGAGGTGGCGCTCCCCATGGGCGGCAAGAGCGCTTCGCTTGAGGCTCTCCTTGAAACCGGCGACAGGGGCGAGCCGCTGCGCTACACGCTTGATGCGGTGAGCGGCGGGGCTGTGCAGCAGCGCATTGCGGTCGAGTTCGACGACAAGGAACTGCGGGCGCGCGTCGAGCTTGTCCCGGCACGCGCGTCGGGGGCGGCCGGTGAGCCCCCGCAGGAGCGCACCGAGCCCTACGACGAGCGTCCTTTCATACTCGATAATAACTTTTTCTCCCACTACTTCTATCTTGTGCACCAGTTCCACGCCGCGGACAGGGATCGCCTGCTTGCTTTCGTCTACGTCCCGCAGACGCTCTCGCTGGTCGAGGCCATCGTGGAGAAGGAAGGGATCGAAGCGGCGGAAATAAACGGCGTCTCCGTTCCCCTTCACAAGATTTTCGTGAACATCGCGGGAACGGTCGGCGTCAACGTCTACTACGACGCCAGGCGGGAGCCCGTGAAAATTACCGTTCCCTTGCAGCAGGCCGCGGCCGTGCGCTCCAACTACAAGCCCGTGCCCGTTCCGCTTCTCATGAAAGACAAAGAAGAAGCCGCCTCCGAGCCCGAGCGGGAGCCGCGTTTCCGCGAGGAGACCGCCTCCTTTTCGAACGGCAGCGTCACGCTCGCCGGAACGCTCACGCTGCCCTTGGAAGAGACGGGGAAGGACGGTGCGTCCGGGGGGCGGAAAAAGAAGCGCGGAAAGAAATATCCCGCCGCGGTCATTCTTTCGGGCTCCGGCGCCCAGGACCGCGACGGCAACACGCCCGGCAGCGGAGGCATCCAGTCGTCGTTCTATCGCCTTATGGCAGAGCGGCTGGCCGAGGCGGGTTTTGCGGCGCTCCGCTTCGACGACCGGGGCGTTGGCGGAAGCGGCAGCAGCCTCAGGGAAGCGTCGCTCATCGACCTGGTCGGCGACGCCCGCGCGGCGCTTCGCTCCCTGCGCTCGCGCAAGGACATCCACGAAAAAGACCTGACGCTCATCGGCCACAGCGAGGGCGGCATCCTGGCGCTCCTGCTTGCCGCGGAGAAGGTGCCCGGACTGAGCCGCCTCGTTCTTCTGGGAACGCCTTCCTCGTCGCTCAAGGATGTGCTGCGCGAGCAATTGGAGCTTGTCCCGGCGGGGGAGCTGCGCGGCGCCGCGCGCGAGGCGCAGGACGAGCTTTTCGCCCTCGTCGAAAATGGAGGCGATACGGGGGAGTTTCACGGCCAGTCGGTCAACTTGAAGTGGTTTCGAGAGCATTTTCAAACCGCGCCCGCCGAGACCGCGAAAAAGGTGAAGATTCCCGTGCTCATCCTCCATGCCGAGCACGACCGCCAGGTGTTGCGCCACCACGCGAACCGCCTCTACGAGGCCCTTGAGGAAGCCGGCGCGCCCGTCACGCTCCGGTTTCTCGACGGCCTCGACCACTTCTACCTTCCCTCCACGAGCGGCACCATCGCCGAGCTCGGCCGCACGCGGGAGCACGCGGACGAGCCGTTCGCCTCCGTCGTGAAGTGGCTCAGGGAGGGAGAGCTGTAAGGGCAACCCGCCGGGTTGCCCTAAGCGGGTGAGGCACCAACTCGCCCCTACCCTATCTTGACAATTCCCCCCCTCCGGCCTACACTTCAGGTATGAGCTCGCGCATCTCGTTCGCGGCCGGGGGTTTCGTTGCAGCGTTCCTGGTGGGAGTCCTCCTTGTCGCGTCCCTCGCCTGCGAGGGGGGGAGTCCGTCGTCAAGCACGGGGTCCGGTGCAACGGGGCCATGCAACGCTTTTCTGGGCGCTTACGTCATTGCTTCGCAAGATGGGATTGTAAGTACGGAGCTTGTTCAGCAAACAGGCACCGTTACAGGTGGGACAATACCTGAGACGACAACTTTACCTGCCACGCAAACGGGTTGGGCGAATTTAATCGTATTCGCTTACGAACTGGTGAATTCACCCGGCAACAATACGAATTGCTCACAGGTAAAGCTCATAGCCCCGAACAATGATGAGTACTTGCTTCTAAATTTCGGAACCATCTTCTCGCCGAATACCCTTATAGCAGAAGATGTGACGACTTTCTATAATGCGCACAGCGCCGGCGCCTACATCATTGAGGTGTCCACGGATACTGCCAAGTGCCCAGGAACAGCGACCACGCTCTCCAACGCCTGGCTCAACGTTGTGGATACCACGGCAGGCTCTTGTTGCGATTGCTACTCTTTAACGTTAACGTGCAGTCCTTTCCCCGCGCCTGAAAGCTGTTGCTGGGGCAAAGGTGACTGGGGCATGAGCGTCGTGCTGGACCCTGCCGGGGTGATAGACACGGACACCAACACGGCCGATATTTTGGTCTTGCTTTCCCCCGTTCCCTATGGTGGGGTCCCGGGAGATCTTTTCTACGTCTTTTCAGCCTCGCTTGATTGCAGCACGGGAGTTTTTTCAGGCACGGACGATGTCCTGTGCGCAAGCATTGACGGAACCATTAATTCTGCAGGTGGAAGTTCCGGAACACTAACCCTTGAAGATTGCTCCTCCAAGGCGCTGTGCACGAGCGGCTGGAATGACAATCCTCTTGGCGATGAAGTGTGTGACTGGGATACGGAATGTTTCCTCTGCGAGCCTTTGGGCACCCCACTGGGCACGTCGGACGACGCTTCCGCTTCCCCGCAGCTTCGTGAGAGCCCCGTCCTTCAGCGCCTCCGCATGGGGCGCTAGCCCTTCCGCCTCACCGCCGCGCCGAGACGCCAAGCCCCGCCACGCCGCCCAGAGGCATTGCTAGCACTCCCGGCCCCGCTTCCCTCACGCCCTCGAACGGGTCGTCCGCGAGGAGGAGATGGCCGTCCAGGTCGAGCCAGTCGGCGAGCGATGAGAGGTGAAACGCCGCCGTAATGGCGAGACTCGTTTCAATCATGCAGCCGAGCATTACCTTGAGGCCGCGTTTTTTCGCTTCCCGCGCCATCCGGCGCGCGGCGCTCAGGCCGCCGCACTTCATGAGCTTGATGTTGACGCCGTCGGCGACGCCTTCGAGCGCCGCCAGGTCCGAGGCGACGCGCGCGCTCTCGTCGGCCACGAGCGGGACGGCCACCCGATCTTTCACGTAGCGCCAGCCCTCGCGGCCTTCTTTTGGGTCTATGGGCTGCTCGACGAGCTCGAGGTCGAAGCGCGCGAGGCGCTCGATGCGTCGAGGGGCTTCCTCGGGTGACCACGCGGCGTTTGCGTCCACGCGCAGGGCGCCCTTGTGGCGGGCGCGGACCCTTTGCAGGTTCTCCTCGTCGTTCGGCGTGCCGACTTTGACCTTGAGGACGGGGTAGTCCTTGGCCTCGAGCACTTTTCGCTCCATGGCCTCTGGCGAGTCGATGCCTACGGTAAAGGACGTGGCTTTCGGCCGGGGGGGAGGAAGCCCCAGGCCCTCGAAGACCGGCTCGCCCGAGCGCTTGCCCCACAGGTCCCAGAGCGCCATGTCGACGGCGGCCTTCGCGGCGCCGTCGAATTCCGTCGCCTCCCGTAGCGGGCGCATGAACTCGGCCGGCGAGAATTCATCCTCCAGCTCGACGCCTCGCAGGCGCTCAAAGAACGCGAGCGCCGTTTCTTCCGTCTCGCCGCCGTAGTAGGAGGCGGGCGCGGCCTCGCCCAGGCCCACGTGCACGCCCGCCGGAATTTCGAGGAACGCGAAAGCGAACTCTTGCTCCGTGCTCCGCGAGATGCCGAACGGATGGCGGGTGCGGAGCCTCTCGGTGCGCGTGCGGTAATTCATGGCCGGCGACAAGCATGGGCCTCATCATGATTTGCGGAGGCCGCTCGGCGTACGGACGTACTCAAATTGTTTGCATGGCCGCCGCCTCAAGGCTCGTCCGGCTGCTGGCCGGGCTCGTCCGGCTGTTCCTGGGGCTCGCCCGCGGGAGGGTGAAGGCAGGAAACCTGCTCGACGACGACGCGGCGCATGTCCTCCCAATCGCCTTCCGGAAGCAACTGGTCCTCGAAGCGGCCGGCGAAGAATTTTTCGTTCTCCGGGCAGTACCAGGCCCACGAGAAGGCGAACATGTCTTTGCCTTCGCTCAGCGACCAGCGCAGGGGATGGTTCGTAATCGCCCCCTGCCCGTGGCCGAGCTCCTCGCCTACGTTCAACCTCCGCGCGATGTGTTCGAGCGTGACGAGCTCGTTCTCGCGAAACTCCTCCCACACGGTGATGGAGCGCAGACGGTCCTCGCTCTGAAGCTGGAACACGGCATGCATGGAGCGCATGAAGGGCTCGACCGTCACGGTGCGAAATTCGTAGCCGACGGACGTCACCTGCCAGGCCGTCTTTGGTTTAACCACGAGCGGCATTTCGAGAAAGACCACTTCGTCCGCATAGGGCACCCCCAGGCCCGGGATGGAAATTCGCACCGGCTCGGAGGAGGGAAACAGGCTTGGCCCCGGCGCCGGGTTGTTTTCCGTCCATGCCCGGGGGAGAAGGCGGGACAGCCGACCGCTCCCTTCCGAGAGCGCCGTCGCCTGCCGAAAGGCGGAAACCGTCTCGAGCAGCTTCTCGTCGCCCAGGTAGCCGGATAGAAACGTGCGGGGATTGTCAACGCCGTAGGTTTGGAGAAACCGGGCGGGAGTTGTTTGAAGACGAAAAGGGACAAAGAATCGCTCCGCCTCGGGTACCAGGCCGGACGGGGAAGCCAAAAGATACACCATCCTTTCGTCAAAGGCCCAAACCTGGAGCCGGGGAAAAACCGAGGCGTACGTTTTAAGGAGCGCGCCCAGAAGGTCGGGGCCGACATAGGCCGTGTCGATGCGGGTGGCCACAATTCCCTGCGGCGTCAGGCGGTCCTTGAGCGCCGCGAGGAATCGGAAAGAATGGTAAAGCTCGGTCTCGTTCCACGGCTCCACGGCTTTGTGCCAGACAATGTCGTAGGCTTCGACGTCGCTCCCATGGAGAGCGAAGCGGCCCGGCGCAACCCGGTAGCGAATCGCGGGATGGCGAACGCCCCATTGAAACGGCTCTGCGCTCTCGCGTCTCGCGTAGGGCAGGAAGCGTCTGGAGCGCGCGACGACATCCACGGTTTCCATGTTTATGTTCAGACCCAATCCTCTCATCTCGTAGCCCATACCCTCGCCCAAATGGAGCACCGCCTGAGCGTCCGGGCGGAGAAAGACAAGGAGGGCCGCGGCGAGTTGCCTGCCGCGCAGCGCCTGGGGACGCACGGCTTCAAACGCACCGTTCGAGACGAGCAGAAGCATGTGGTGCTTGGCATCGAAACCGACGGTGTACGCGTATTCGCCCCGGTCGTCCAGAGGCCGGGTTGGAAGGGGCGCTGTCTCGCGCCGCACGGCGACCGTGAGGGGCGTCGTGTCGCTCCGCACCACGGGAACCAGGTAGCGGGAAGGATCGTCGGGAAGCACCCTGAAGACCGCCACCGCAAGTAAAACGGCGGCGCTCCATCCAAGTACGACACGGTTCAGGGAAACGTCGGAGGGCCGGATTTCCCGCATCAGCCCGAGCAGCATGCCCGCGCTGAAAAGCACGAACATGTGCCTGGGATACGAAAGAAGTGCGACCAGCGCATATCCCCCCAGCGCGCCAAGGAGGATGCCGCCGAGGACGGCCGCGCCCGTCGTCCGCACGCGGGAAAGCCCCGCCCGAAGCCAAGCGATGGGGGCGGTCAGAACGACCGCCACGGCAAACGGCAGCACCCACACGAGCCACGGCGCCGCCTGCGCAATCCGCGGCGGCGCACCAAGCAGGGGTGAAAGAATTAGCCCCAAGAGCCCGACGCTCGCTCCAAACGCGGTGAGCGGCACTTTCTGCATTTCGGCAGGAACTCTTGCCGCCGCGACGGCCCAAAAGGCCACGGCCGCTCCCATGGGAAGCGCCGCCGCCCCCAGACCGTCCATCTGCATGGAAAATTGCCGATGCACCGCAAGGACGTAGGCCGCGCCAAGCGCCCACATGAGCGCTTCATCGAGGGGCCTGGCGGGAAGATGCGCCGCTTCCCCTCCTGCTATGGGCGGGGCCGCGCGCTCCCTGGAAGCGCCGACGGCCACCGCCCCCCCTGCCGCGCCCAGCACGGAGCATCCCACCAGCCAGGGCCACGCGGTATCGAAGCCCAGAAACTGCGCCGCGAGCGCGAAGGTCATTACCCCGCCCGCCCACGCGTGGTCCAGAAAGGGCGGCCTCTCCACGGCGCCTCGGAGCACCGCTCCCAGCAGCACCCACGACACGAAGGTGACAAGGAACGCGAGCGCCGCCGCGGCCGCAACATGGGATTCTCCAAGGGCGCGGTAAAGGGCGAGAGGCAGCGTCTCGTAGCGTGCGAGAAGAACCCAGGGAAGGAGCGCCCCGGCGCTCGCCGCCCACCACAGGACCACGGGCGGAAGGCGGCGGAGCGCCCCTCCGAGCCACCATCCGAGCGCGGCCGTCGCGGCGAGCACGGCGCTTATCCAAAGCGGAAGGGCGGTGTGCGCGTAGAGGAGGCTGAACCACGAGAACGCCCAGCCCGCGCTCAGGAGTCCCAGCAGAAAGCGAAGGTTGGGCAAAGACACGAATCGAAGCGGGGCAGCCATGGGCTCAGGAGTTTTTCTTTGAAAAGTGCGCGTCGAAGGTGTACCGGGCCTCCATATTGCGAGGCTCGAGCACGAGCGCGGCTTGAAGCATATCGCGGGCAAGCGAGCGTTTGTTCTTCTCCGCCGCCCAGACACCGGCCTTGACCAGGGCAGGCACAAACTCCGGGAAGCGCTCGGCGATGTCGATCATGTGCCGGAACGCTTCTTGGCTCTCTCGCGCGGCGTGAAGAAGAAGCGCCTTTTGGTAAAGCGGCTCGGGGCGGCGCGGGGCCATGGACATGGCTTCTTCAAAAGCCGCTTCCGCATCCTCCTTCTTGCCCTGCGCCCACAGCGCGCGCGCCCGCACAAGGTGCGCCCGCCAGAGGTCCGGGTCGTGCTTGAGGGCGTCGGCGGCGGCCTGAAGCGCCTGATCGTACTTCCCGTGGAACAAATAGGCTTCACCCGCCGCCAGGTAAGCGAAGCCCGCCCTGTAGAGCAGCGGGCTCTCAAGCAACAGGTTCAGGGCTTCGTCCAGGTACCCGTCGCGAGACAAGCACTCGGCCATGCGCATGTAGGGGAGCACTTGCCCGATATGGATTTGAGTCGCGCTGCGGTAGTAAATTTCGGCCTGCCCGCAGAAAAAGGAGTTGTAATAGAGATCGGCCATGGCGTTGTAGACGTCGGGCTCCGGATAAATTTGAACCAGCCCGCCCAAAAGTTCGAGGGCCTCGTCCGCCTGCCCCTGCTTTTCCCGCACCCGGCTCAGCTCGATGATGGAGGAAAGCTCCTCCGGCCACAGCCCGGAGGCAAGCTCGAGCCAATCGCCCGCCTCCTCGAGCCGTCCCGTCCGGTGGGCGCTCCGGCCCATGAGAAAGGCCCAGACGGATTCTTCTTCGCTTTCGGCGAGCGGGCGCAGAAGCGACTCGGCCAGCGCGTACCGCCTCGTTTCGAGAAGGTGCCTCGCGCGCACCGCGGTGCTTCCTTGGGAGAGCGCCGGGCCGAGCCGCGGATGCGCCGGCTTGATGCGGCGAAGCGGCGCGGCCGGAAATTTCAAGATTTCGTCGAGCACTCTTCCGGGCCCTTCCGGCCGGCGGCCGAAAAACGCAAGAAGCGTGGGCGCGACGTCGTAGACCCACGCCCCCTTGAGCTCCACCTTGCGAACATCGGGGCCCTTCAATAAAAAGAAACCGTCCGCCGAGTGCCATGCCTCCACGCTTCCCAGTTGCGCGTGCTCCGTGGACACATAGGGCCGTTCGAAACCGTGGCAGAAGCCGTAGGCGGAAACCACCGCGACGTTCCAGCTTGCGGTCGCATGCGAAAGCAATTTCTCCAAGCGCCCGTCCACGAATTGCAAAAATTTCAGCACGCCGTCGTAATAGAGCCTATGCTCCAAGTGCCCGATGTGGGGCATGCGCGGCGAGTCGTAATGCATAAAATGATGGGATACGGTATCGAGCCCGGGCAGAAAAACAAGCGCTCCGTCCCAGGACCCCTCGGCAAGGAGTCGCCCGGCCTCCTCGAAGACGGCCTCGGTCACCTGGAGGGCCTCCGCGGTCGCCGCCTCGCATTCCTCCGAGGGAAAGCGCTCGTAGCCGAACACGGCTGCGAGCGGCGGTTCATCGAGGTCCGGCATCAGGGGGAGGGAGTCCCAGTGAAAAAGTTTCTTGACGGCATAGCGCGCGGCTCCGGGATTTGCGGCCCTCGACGCGGCGCTCGCATCCTCGTAGCCCACGACGGCGAAGCGCACACCCCGCGGCAGGCGCTCCCAGAAATAGGGCACGCGTGAGGAAAGCGGTTCCTTCGGAAGCGGCGGCGGTTCGAGGAAATAATCGTGGGCGTCGTCGTAGACCCGGTGATTCTCGGGCTCGGCGCCCGTGAGCGCCGTCGCCCAAAGCATGCGCGCCGCGTAGGGTTTTTCGGCTTCAAGCCGGCCCGCGGCTCCATCCTTGAAGAAGGCGCCGAGCGTCGGAAGCGAGCCCTCTTGCACCAGTCGGCGAACAATTTTCCAGTCCGCGCCGTCGAGAGCCACCACAAGCAGCGGCCGAGCCTGCACCCCGCATCCGATTCCTCCCGAGGCCACCGCCAGCCCCGCGCAAAGAATCAAAAATCTTTTAATAAGCATAACGTATCGGTTTCCCGCAAAAGCACTTTACCTCCCGCGCACCCCAAAAGCAACCGAGGGCGCGCCGACGCGGCGGATGTGGGGCGGGGGCCATGTGCTACAATGGAACGAGAAAAGAAACGCATGGAAAGCATTCCCGCCGGGAGCGAAAGCGCCGCGCGCGCGATCCTCGTAAGCGTCGCGCTTAAAGGCGGCGCCGACTGGGAAGCGGAAGATTCGCTGGACGAGCTTGCGCGGCTCGCCGACACGCTCGGGAGCATCGTCGTGGACCGCGTGAGTCAGCAGCGCGGCCGCCCGGACCCCGCCACCTACCTCGGCCAAGGCAAGGCGCAGGAGCTTGGCGAGCACGTGCGCCGCGAGCAGGCCACGCAGGTGATTTTCGACTGCGAGCTTTCCCCGGCGCAGGAGCGCAACCTGACCCGCCTTCTGGGCGTCGAGGTCATGGACCGCACTCTTCTCATTTTGGAAATCTTCGCGCGTCGCGCACGCTCCCACGAGTCCAAGACGCAGGTGGAGCTTGCGCGGTCGGAATACTACCTCTCGCACGTTGCGGGCCGCTGGTCGCACCTGGAGCGCCAGCGGGGAAGTCTCTCGGCGCGCGCGGGGCCCGGCGAAACCCAGATTGAGGTCGACCGGCGCATCCTGCGCGACCGCATCCGGCGCCTGCGGCGCGACCTTGAGAAAATCGCCCGCGCCCGCGCCGTCCGCCGCGCGCCCCGCGAGGCGTTTTTCCAGATCGCCTTCGTCGGCTACACGAACGCCGGCAAGAGCACTCTCTTCAACGCCCTCACGAAGGCGCGCGTGTTCGTCGAGGACCGCCTCTTTGCGACGCTTGATTCGACGGTGCGCTCCATGCGCGGCCCCTTCGGCGAAACCATGCTCCTCACCGACACGGTGGGTTTTTTGAGAAAACTTCCGCCGCGCCTCGTCGCGTCGTTCCAGAGCACGCTCGAAGAACTAGCCCAGGCCGACCTTCTCCTCGAAGTGGTGGACGTCTCGCATCCGCGGTTCGCGGAACAGATGCAGACGACCGAAGGCATTTTGGCGGACTTGCGCCTGCACGAGCTGCCCCGCCTCCGCATCTTCAACAAGACCGACCGGGCCGAGGACGCCCATCTCGAGCGCGCCCGCAGGCTGTGCCCCGACGCCCTGTTCGTCTGCGCGCGCGAGGAAAAAAGCATCGCCGCCCTGCGCGAGGCGTTCCTTGGGCGAGTGGCCGCAAGCTACAAGGAGGACACGGTCGAGGTGAATCTCGTCCGCGAGCCCAAGGTGCGCGCCTCGATTCACGAGCTCGCGCACGTGCTCGACGAAAACATTCAAGATTCAAAGGCCGTCCTGAGGTTCCGCACGAGCCCTCGCCGCTACGCGCGCATCCGGGAGATTCTGGACGCGTCGGCCGGCGACGGATGAAGGGCGCGCCTGGAGGGAATTGAACCCCCAACCTGCGGTTTAGGAAACCGCTGCTCTATCCGATTGAGCTACAGGCGCAAGTGCCTATAAATAAAGAGCTTTTTAAAAATCCGCTCACAGTCACTTTACCAGTTTCAACCGTTTTTCAACCACTGCCCCGGACTTTTCGCTCTCTTCTTCGGCTATCAGCCCTATTGTCCCATGGAGATTTTGAGGCTGCAAGTTAGCGTAGATTTCCGTGGTCGTGACTGTGGTGTGGCCCATCAAGAGCCTTACTTCGTAGATTGGTGCACCCTTCCTTAGCAGCTTATTGGCAAAGGTGTGGCGGAGCGTGTACCAAGGCCGTGCCGATGGTAGCCCTGCCCTCTTATACGCCCTTTCCAGGGGCATCCTTAGGTATTCAACGTGCGGTGTGCCGTCCTCGTGCGAGAAGACCGGTTTATCAGCCCTCCTTGTCTTGGCGCGATTCACGAGAATGCTGAACGCTCTGGGGGTTAAGGGAATTACTCTGAACCGGTGAGTCTTCGAGATCGGCACGGTAAGCTGCTTGTTTTCTATGTCAAGGTGCCAAGGCGTGATGCGGAAAAGCTCGCCTCTCCGCAAGCCGGTGTCCAGGCACACCACAACCGCGTCGTAGAGGTCGGGAGAAACCCTGTGGCCGTTCCTACATGCCTTGAGCAGGTCGGCTTCTTCCTGGGAGCTAAGGTGGCGTTGAGGTTTCCGGTCTACAGGGAGTTTTTCGATGCTGTGCCTTCTTCCCGTCATTTGGTGTAGCATTTGATAGAGTGTGCCGATTTCTTTGTTAATAGTGGCGTTTGAAGGGCGCGTTATTGAGGCCTTGCGGTGCTTAATGTAATCAGCCGTTGTCCTACGGTTGAAAGCTTCCAGTGTGAGGTTCGGACCGAAGAAATCGAGCAGGTGCTTGATATGAAGGGCATGGTATCGGCAAGTTTCAGGGTGCCATCGAGGCTTCATTTGCTCCAGGAAACGCTTGGCGGCGCTGGCAAGCGGGATGCCTCGCTGGGTTACGTCAAACTCCCCGCTCTCGATTTCTCGCAGCATCTTGGCTGCTCGGCGCTCCGCCTCTGCCTTGTCATTCGTCTTGAGGGAGACGCTGAAGCGCCGTCCGTTGCGCTGAGTGCGATAGTGCCAAACTTTTCCGAATTTCCATAGTGGCATGGGGATCACCTCTCTTTTTTCTCTTTATCCACCCCGAGCTTGAGGAGCATGCGGCAGTAGGTTGTAAGATCAATCTCACGGGCGCGGGCCTTCTCTTCCAGCGCCTTCCTAAGGGTGCTACTCAAACGCAGAGTGATCTGCGCGTCCTTTGTTCGAATCTTCTTCTTTCGTCTTGCCATCTGCCCTGCATTGTAATGCATATTGAAGTATTTGTCAAGCGGGAAAATGAGATTTTCGTCTTCGCTTCCTTTTTTGCGCCTCCCTTATCGCCCACCTTTGCCTAGGAGTGAGGGCCCACCACGCAAGCATTTCCTCCCACGACCGCCTGCGATGTGGCGAGTGCGTTCCTGCCGGAGTCGGGTGCCTCCACAACGGTGGATCGGGCCACCGGCACAGCCCACCCCCGGGACGGTGGGGCCAGTTATACGCTTCACAACGGCAAATGACCGACCGGGCTCGCCGTGGAGGGCGAGGGGCTTTGGGGTCCCTTTTCTTCCAAACTCCCGCATGCATATTGCACAATTGCTCTGGATGCCCCCACATAGCCCAACCTCCACAAGGCTCCCCATCCTTTTTGATGCCCTTACATCTTCGTATCTGAAGCGCTCTCAATCTATACATATTATCCGGTAACACCTCCCCTTTATGGGCACGCTGTGCCCGTTAATTAGCTCTTTCATTGGAGAACTTCCTTGAAAAACACCGCTGGGTCAATGAGAATTTTTCTCCTATCTCTATACACTCCGCACACCCTTAAGTCGGGGCCGATATCAGCCTTGAGCATTCGAAGTCGCCAACGAAGGGAATCCTCCGACGGGCAGAGCCCAGGATACTCAACCACCAGTTGAGGAATCGTCCTCAGCCGCTTCAAAATAGCGATGGAGAGTACTTCAAGTCCGGCTTTAGGCATTCTTGCTCCCTTTGCCATTATTGCCACCGTCGTGTTCGTCGCGGAGCTTGCGTTCGGCTAATTGCTTCGCTTCATCTTCGCCCATGCCTTTTTCCAAATAATGCTTGACCAGTCCCTGAAAGGATGACCGCCACGGTTCGGGCCAGTTGTCGGGTTTAGGTGGGAGGGGGGTAGGTATACCTTCTGCAATCGGTGCAATCGTGCAATCGCTCACCGAATCTCCCTCTGTAGTAGCGTTTGCATCGCCCTCTGCAATCGGTGTGCAATCGCCCATGCAATCGCGCAACGCCTCAACGGGAGGCAACACGGGCTGGTCGTCTGGCAAGTGGGCTCCAATGACTAGCCGCGCAGGTCGCCTTGGTTTCATCTCGCGATTTTCTAGATAGCCCCCGAAAAGAGCCTTCTTTACGCGCCGCCATGTCGTGGACTCGTCTCGGCCTAGTTGATGTGCAACTTGCTTAACCGTAACCTCGTCGGCCCCCGCTTCTAGGAGTTCCTTCACAGCTTCGACCGTTTCTCGGACAACCGTTGAAACGGAGCTTCCCTGTCCTTGGGAAATCAAATCAACTACTAGCTCGCGTACTGCGGCAAAGTCATTGAGGGTTGCCTCAACGCGTCCTTCCTTATCACGCTTCCTGCTTTCATGGTGCAGGATGGCGTGGGCTTTTATGAGACCCAAGATAGCCCCGCCGTCTCGGCGCATCCGTGTAGCCGCCGGGGAAATCCTTTGTGCCAACGCCTTCCAAAAGGGAACGGTTACGCGATGCTCAACCACCTCAAGCCACTTCTGAAGGGCGTGCCACGGAGCGAAATCAACCATGCCATTCCTGTCTTCGTTAAGTTCCATAAGAATGCGGTAGGTTTGTTCCGGGGTATCCGTAATCTCTACCGAGAAAAGGCGTGTCTCTAACTCCCCATCGAGGCGGATTGCGGTCGTCGTGGTGATGAGTCCGGTTGGCCCCTCTCGTTCGATAAGACGTGCCTTGAGCCCTCCTTTTGATTTGTCTACGAATTCATACCGCACATGACCTTCGCTTAAAAGGGTCCTCACAAAATAGCTTGTCCAGTCCTGCCCAAGTCCAACGGCTTCATAAAGCACTAGCATCCGGTGCGAAAGGGGTTCCTTGGAAAACGCCAGTGTCTTATCGCTCATGGAGCTTAAGACGTAGGAAGCGCTTTGGGGGAAGAAACTCAAGACCTTCTGCACCAAAAAGGATTTCCCACCACCGGAAGGTCCTTTGACGACCACAGAGACGGGTCTTTCTAAAAAGCGGCTTGTACAGGCAAGGTAGAGAAGCTTGGCCGCACGGGTTTCTCCTACAAGACCCGCCTGCGTCACCGCTTCGGCGAATCGCTCAAGGATATTCGGTTCCCGTGCCAGCGCTTCACACTTTTGCCATGCTTCTTTCCTGCGTGCCTTGATTTCCGCCTTTTCTAACTCCGTCCAGGGCTTCGCCGCGTCCACGGCCTTCTGCCACGCTTCCAGAAAGCCTTTGGGATTAGCAACGTGTAGCTCTGACGGGTCTTTTGTTCCTTCGAGGGTGATGAGCTTTACCTTGTCGCGGATCGAGGATTTGGCGAGCCATTTCCGCACGGCTTCGCCGCCGCTGTCCGGCTCAAGCACCACATAGATGACGGGAATACCCTTAAGGTATTCGGCCCATGGTTCCTGCCACGTATTCGACCCCGGAATGCCAAGGGCTGGAATGCCGTAGAACCATAGCGTCTGTGCATCCGACTCGCCCTCCACCAAAACTACGCTCCCGTTTTCACGCGCTTGTTTCAGCCGCCACAGCCCATAGAGGCAGGGTTTGTCGCCCCTTCGCCACCGAAAGCGGTTATCGCCATCGCTGGACTTGACAAGGGATAGCCGGAAGCGGACAGCTACAGCCCTGCAGCTGGCGTCAAGGTAGGGAATGCGAAGCGCCTTCTGGTCGCAATAGTTAGGGATGGTGCTCAACTCTATCCGGCGCAGAAAATCAACGGGTAGGTGCTTGGCTTCGGCGTATTCCTCAAGCGTTAAACCGCCTTGCGATTGCCTCTCGTTTGCACTGCGTTTGCACCCGCCTTGCAATCGCTTCTTTACTCTGTAAGCGGGTTGCGATTGCACGTTTGCAGTGTTTTCAGGGGGGGCACTACCCCCTCCCCCATTCTCTCCCTGCCTTGAGAGTATGGTGTATCCACAGTCTGGTCGCCAACACTGTCCGAAGCGGTCATCCTTCATGACGGAGAAGGTTTTTTTGCCGCACTTGGGGCATTCTACATTCGGGCCTCCCGGCCGGGCCGTGATGTTGTATTGTCGCTCCAACATTTCACTAACGGGCATAACGCCTCCAAAAATAAGACCGCTGAGAGGGC
>CP070701.1:972039-1061583 GCA_020349885.1 Acidobacteriota bacterium | reverse complement strand
GGCGCGCGTGGCTTCGGATGGGACGGTGCTCGACCCCACGGGCATTGCCGTCTCCACGGCGGCCAGCGAGCAGTACAACCCTTCGGTGGCTTCGAACGGGACGGATTATTTCGTCGCGTGGGAGGACCACCGAAGCGGCACAGGATTCTCGGACATCTACGGGGCGCGCGTGGCCTCGGATGGTACGGTGCTCGATGCAGCGGGCATCCTCATCCAACAAAGTCCTTATAACAATGATTATCCCGCCGTCGCCTATTCGTCCTGCGGAAAATATCTCGTGGCCTACGAACGTTTCCACGACGACCCGAACTTTCAATCCCAGCGCGTTATGGCACGCATGTTCTATGACGAAATTAGCGTGGCTTACGACAGCAGTACGTTTACCGACTGCGGAAACGCCGACGGCGCTGTGGACCCAGGTGAGACGATCGACCTCAACGTCACGGTGCAAAATACCGGCGGCGCGGACGCTTTTAACGTAAGCGGAGTGCTTTCCACCACGACGCCGGGTATCACGATACCTATAAATAGCGCTTCCTTCCCCGACATTCCCACAGGGCTGACCGGAGTGTCGCTCACGCCGCTCCAATTCGTCGTCGGCGCCGGCGTGCCGTGTGGAACGCTTATTGATTTCACGCTCGATCTCTCGTACGAAGACAGTTTCGGGGGTTGTTTCTTTGGTTCCACGTCGTCATTTCAGGTGCTGGTGAGCGGTATGGGAACACCCTCTACACTGCTTTCAGAGAACTTCAACTTGGGACTCCCGGGAACGTGGACGGTGGTGGACGGCCCTGTACCCCCCGACGGAAATACCTGGAACGATGCGGATCCGTGCGCACGAGGGCTTTTCCCGGACACGTACATGATCGTGGACAGCGACTGCGCGGGCTCGGTTGCCATGGACGAGGAGCTCATCACACCGCTCATTGACGCCTCGGCAGAGGCCACCGTTACCCTCACCTTTGAACACGATTTCCTAGGCTATGATTTTGATGGCGCAAACGACGATTTTGCCACCGTCTGGGCGAAAAGCGTCAAGACGAGCGGCGCATGGACCTCCTTGATTCAATGGAATGAAACGCAGTCGAACGCGGGAATGATTGTGCTTGACGCGACGGCAAAGTGCGCGGGAGCTGCGGACTGCCAGTTTAAATGGCGTTACGAGGGCTTTTACGACTGGTACTGGGGCGTGGACAACGTGGTGGTGGAGGCGATCTCGCTCGTGTGCAACCCGGCGGTGTGCATCGGCGCACCCTCTGAACCTTCCTCCCCAAGCGCGCTCGATCCTTTAATCATCCCGACCACCGCCGCCGACCAAATCATCGTCGAGGACGTGGAAAACGAGACGGGCTACGTCGTCTACGAGAACGCCATCGGCACGTGGTACGGGACGCCTTCGCAGGGGTGCTTGTGGGGAGCGGACGTCGTGGACTTGGGCGCGACGGTGCAGCTTAACTATCTCCTCGGTGCGGGCGACCGGTGGGTGGTGGTTTCGGCGGCGAATGCGGCGGGAGAGTCGAGCTGCGGCATGGACAGCGCCGGAGCGGAGCGCAACGCCCAACCCGGCTGGCCGCCTTCCGTGACGTGCCCCTAAGAAGGGGCCAGGAATCAGGGACCAGTCAATCTTTCACGTAGTGGTTTGTAGGCGGGCAAGCCCGACGCACGCATACGCACCACCGCGCGTCATCCCGACTCCTTCGGCAAGCTCAGGATAAACTCCGCTAGGGATCGTTTTTTTGCAGCGTGAGAAGACGATTCCTCGACAGGGCTCGGAATGACACGAGAGAGGCGGGATCGGGCAATCCCGACGGTAGTCGGGATAAAAAGCGGCAAATCCCGACTAAAGTCGGGACAAGTTTTACCCCGATGGCGGAGCGTCGGGGCCGGCAACCCAGACTAAGAGTCTGGGCAAGCTCCGGCAAAAGCGGCAAAAGCGGCAAAATGCTTGACAAATCGCGAAAGCGGCATACATGGAGAAGTATGAATAATGCCCAATGTCTAATGTCTAATGACAAATGCAGAATGCGCCGGAGCCATGGTTTATTTGGAAGGACGTAGGACGCTCGCCTTTGCGAAGCCCGTCCTCCGAAGTTCTACGGAGGGTGGACGCTTCGGCGGAGCGAGGCAGACCGCGCCCTACAAGCGCCGAAACCGTGGAGAGAAACACCAGGAAAGGGACACCCCCCACCCCCCTCAATTTACAAAACGAACCTACGAAGTGCGCGAAAACAAAGGATTTTTTAATTTGAGCCTAGGAACGAACCTAAGAATCGGGGCAAGCCCCGACATCGTCGGGACGGAAAAGTTTCGCCCTGCCGGATCGACGTGCGCCGGGGGCGAGGGCAGGGGAGTGGAAGCAAAGAGTCCGGCTAGATTTTCACAGCTTCCCTTGCGCCGCCGAAGGCTGGTCCGTAATTTGACAAATGGAAAATTTCCGTATATGCTATAAACTTATGGCACGCCTGAGGAAGCTCGGCGTCGGCATTCTGCTCGTAGCGGGAGGATGCTGGGGATGGTACCTGAGTGCGGAGACACCCGGGACGGAGGGCATTTTTCAGCCCCTTCCGGCGGAGGAGAATTGCCCTATTTCGGTCGGCGAGGTGCGGGCCTTTCTGGCCCCCTATGTCGCCGCGGCGCAGCAGGGAGGGCTTCCTTCTCCCGGGTGGAGCGGCCAGAGCGGCTTCTTCGAGCTCGCCTTGAGCCGTTTTGCGGGGGAGCTTCCGGGAGAAACGCTGAATGCCCTGCTTTATGCCGCGCAGGCGCACTGGCCGCTTCTTTCCACGGAGGAGAAGGCGCTTCTCCACCCGCTTTTCCATCCGCCGCTTCCCGACGCGCACTACGCGGCGGAGCATTACGAAATGTTCTTTCCGCAGGGGATGGGCGCCGACGTTGCGGAATTTTCACTCGCCCTCGACCGGGGGCTCGAGGCGGTCGAGGCATGGCTTCCCCCGGAGGACGCGCCGGGGGCTCGCCTGGCGTCGGCCAAGGTTCGCATTATTTTTACGTCCTTCCCGCCTGATGCCGCCCGTGTCCTCACGGGCTACACCATTCCCGCGGCGGGCGGGCCCGCCGTGGTCGTGGTGGACACCGAGCTTCCCCGCTGGCTCCTGGTGAGCGAGCTTTTGTACCAGACGCTCTACGCGCGCTTCGAGGCCCGGGCGCCGGAAGCCGGCCCCTGGTTCTACGAGGCCGCGGCGCTTTGGCTTCTCCATAAGGCGGGCCACGAGGATTACGTGGAGCGCCTGGTGCCGCCGACGGTGGAGACGTTTTCCCGGGGCCTGGCTTCCTATTCGCTCTTCCACCCTTCGGACGCCTCGTTTTTGTTCTACCTCGACGAAGGCATGAGGCGCCCCGACCTTGTCGAGGCGGTATTGTGGCTCGTTGCCGAAGGCGAGGCGGTTCTTGAGGTCGTCGAGTATGCTCTCGCGGAGCACGCCGGCCTCACTCTCGATGAAGTGCTTCCGCGCTTCAGCCTCTGGACGCTTCACCGGGGGGGGCGCAGCACGGAGGAAACCTTTCCGGAAGGGTTTCGCTGGCCGGACGTCGCCTTCGCGGAGGAGGAAAAAACTCCTCTTCCCGTCCTGATGACGGAAGGCGGGCGCGACCTCGCGCCGCTGGGCATGCATTTCCTGCGCCTCGACGCGGGCGCCCTGACCCGCGGGGGAATCGAGGCCGCGTTCGAGGCGAGCCGGACCGGCCGGTGGGCGGTGCAGGCTCTTGTTAATGGCGGCGGTCGTCCCGACGAATGGCTCTCGCTCGGCGTCGCGGAGGGAGAGGGGCGCCTGCTCGTTCCCATGCGCGGAGGGCAGGAGGTCCTGTTCGCCGTGGTGCTTCTCGATGCGCCGGAGGGAGGGGTTTTCCCGGCCTACAGCCTTTCCATCGAGCGCCGCCCTCATTACCCCGTGGAGATGGAGGAGGCTACGGTCGTTCACCAAAACCGGTCCGGCGTGGAGGTGGCCTGGAGCACGGCAAGCGAGGAGAACATGTTCGGCTGGCACCTGTGGCTGAGGACCCCTTCGGGGGAGCGCAGGCGCGTCACTTCCTTCATCATACCGAGTCCCGGCACCACGGAGGAGGGGATGCATTACCGCTACGTGAGCCGCCTGCCCCGTAAATGGGGGACGTACGTGTACACGCTCGAAGCCGTTACCCGGAACGGACTGTCCCAGGAATTTCTCGCGGGCTCCGTCAGCGTTTACCCGTCGACGGCTCCTCCGCGGAGGCGCTCTCACCGCTGACGCCGCATAGAAGGAAGATTCCATCCTCCCCCACGAGCAGATCGAGCAGGCGTTTTGCCAGGGCTTCGCTCGGCTTGGCCAGGAGACACTGCCCGCGGGGAACGCGCACCTCGAGGGCGGCTTCTTTCCCCTGAACGTCGCCGTCGTACGTTCCCGTGCCGTAGTGCAGGCGCGGCACGAGGCGCACGCGCGGCCCTTCCGCGCCCGCTGTGATGCTCACCTCGAACGAGGTCGCCAATTGCGCGAACACGGCCGTGGGTTGGATGTAGGCGTGCTCGAGCGCGTAGGCGTGATACCAGTTGCGGCCGCGCACCCGGCGCTCGACGACCACCTGCGCCGGCTCGTCCGCTTGGGCCGGCTCGATTGGAATGAGGCGCCGGTTCCCGGACGGCGTTTCTTCCTCGCCTCCGCTCGGGACGAGTCCCGCGGGAGCGGGCGCCACGCTCCAGCCGTTTTTGGCATCTTGCCAGGAGAGTTTTTCCTCGATGTCTGTGATGTCACTGCTCGCCAGGGCGTAAAGGGACACGGGCTGGCTCTCCTGTGGAAAAATTCGGCCCGGCAAGATGAGGCCGAGCAGTGCCGCGATCGCGCACCATACGGCGCCCCGCCCGAGGGCCCGGAGCAGCCGAAGCAGTGGCCTCGCTGCGCGGCGCTTCGTCACGGCATGCGTTGTTGACATCGTGTTCCCCGTGGGATTCAAGAATACGCTTCTTATGATACCACCCGGCATTCACTTTCGCAAAGAATTTCCGCATCCGGCGGCAATGTGCCGTTTGCGCTTTTCCCCCCACTTGTGTTACGCTGTAGAAAATCCTTGAAAGGAGCGATGCAATGAAAATCACGCCCATTGACATCCGTAAGCATTCTTTCAAAAAGCGTCTGCGCGGTTGCGACCCGAAGGCCGTCGAGTCTTTTCTTTTCCTCGTGGCCGAGGAATTCGAGCGGCTCGTGAACGAGCGCGAGAACCTGAGAGAAAAATGCACGCACCTCGAGTCGCAATTGAGCGGCTTCGACGAGCGCGAGAAAATTCTCAAGCGCACGCTCTACACGGCCCAGAAGGCCTCGGACGACCAGAAGGAGAACGCCCGCAAGGAGGCCGAGCTCATACGCAAGGAGGCGGAGCTTCGCGCCGAGCAGATTGTGGAGGCCGCGCATGCGCGCGCCCTAGAAGTGCAGAAAGACATCCAGGAGCTACAGATGGCGCGCCAGCGGGCCCTCGCGGCCATCGAGGCGACGCTCGAAGAGCACCGCCGGCTGCTCGACGCAAAGCGCGTCAAGGCCAAGCAGGACGGCAAAGTCAAAACGTTCGTAAAATAGGGCGTGCCTTGGAAGCCGCGTTGCCCGTGGCCAGCCTTGACTGAGGCGGTGTGTGGAATCGGCTGCAGAGAGCTTGCTGGCCAGGAAGCAACGCTTTCCGGAAAGCTTAAAAACCCCTTCTTTGCACTACTTAGCTTCCGCTTTGCAGAATCTCCTTTAATATAACAGGTAAGCCCCGGCGTATCGGGGAAAATTTTACAGGAACTCGTTGGGAGTATACTAAATCCCCATGCGGATTCGCTTTGCCTGGGTCGGGCATACGCGCAACAAGCATCTGCGCGCTTTGCAGGAGGAATACCTGCGCCGCCTGCGTCGCTTCGTGCGCGTCGAGGTGAATGAGGTACGTTCCGCGTCGGGCCGCCGGAGCGCCGCCGAGACGCGGCGCAAGGAGGGCAAGGAATTGCTTGCAACGCTCGGGCAAAAAGAGTATGGTGTTGTGCTCGATTCGAAAGGACGTGCGATGACAACCCAAGATTTGACACGGTGGTTTCGCAAACGCCGCGACGGCGGCGTGGATGCGGTGTGCTTCCTCGTGGGCGGAGAAGAGGGCCTTGCGGACGAGGTTCTGGGGCGCGCTTCCCTGCGGCTGTCGCTTGGCCCGATGACGCTCCCGCACGAGCTCGCGCGCGTGGTCTTGGTTGAGCAGGTGTACCGTGCCTTCACGCTCCTCGCAGGGCATCCCTATTCGCGGTAAGGCGGAATCGTTATGAAGAAGAAGGTAAAAGCCAAGAAGAAGAAAACGGCGCCCAAGGCGGGTGCCGGGAAGAAGACCCAGGCAAGGACGAAAACCAAGAACAAGAAGAAAACCCCGGCCAAGGCCGCGAAGTCTCGCCCCAAGCGCTTGTCGAAGCCGAAACCTCTCCGCAGCTCGAGCAGGAGGACCTCGGCGGCGGGGAGGAAAAAACCGCTCGTTGCGGCGACCTCGCCCCGCCGACGCGCTCCGAAAAGGCGAGAGCATGCCGCAGCCGGACAGGTGCCCGAGAAGCTAGATCGAAAGATGCGCAAGGACCTGCGGAACGTTCTTGAGGCGAAGCGCCGGGAGATTGTGGAAGCCTACCAGCACGCCAAGCAGTCGTCATTTGAGGAGGACGAAATCTACGGCACTCATGACATCGGCGACATGGCCGCAAGCTCCTATGCGCGCGAATTTTTTCTAACGCTCAGCGGCTCGGAGCGCGCGCTGCTGCTTCAGATTGAAGCGGCTATTCAGCGCATGGACAAGCACAAGTACGGCGTGTGTGAAATCTGTAGAAAACGCATCGACCCTGCGCGCCTCCTGGCCATTCCCTGGGCCACCCATTGTGTGCCATGCCAGGTGGAGGCCGAGGGGAATTGAGAGAGCCTATCGCCCGCTTCGATACATCAGCCGCTTGAGGCGCCGAAAAAGAAGCAGAAGCCCAACGTCAGGAATCCCCGAAAGGCCTCGCACGGCGAAGTTGAGCACTCGCCGGATCGTCCACCTGCGCAACCGTTTCACCATAGCGGCAATCTTCTAAATGCGTTCCGGCTAGGCCTCGCCCTGGAGCATCGCGTCGAGCTTCCCCTCGCGATCGAGCGCATGTAGCTCGTCGCTTCCGCCGACGAAGGTGTCGCCGATGAAAACCAAGGGAGCCGTGAGACAGCCTGTCTTCTCGACCATCTCTTGGCGTAGCTCGGCGTCCTCGCTCAGGTCCACCTCACGGAACGCGGCGTCCTTCGACTCAAGCAGCCGCTTCGCCCGCAGACAATGCGGGCAAGACGGTGTGGTGTATACGGTGACTTCAGGCGGGGGCATGTTTAATGCCGGATGACAGATGTCATTTTTTTGGAATTTCTTCCGGATGCTCCGCCTCTTCTCCGAGCTCCGCCTCGTAGCGTGACGGGCACTTGGCAAGAAGGACATCGCCTTGAAAGGCGTCGCCGTGCTGGGTGCCTTCGACCGCGACCTCGCTTCCTTCCTTGAACGTGTCGGGGATGGCGCCGCGGTAGGACACCGGGATGCCCGCGGGAAACTCTTCGGATGGACCGATGGCGAAGCGCACCGAAAGGCCGTCCGCCGAGCGCTCAATGCTGCCGGCGGTGACGTAGCCCGTAAGACGGATGCGGTGTGTGGGCTTTCCGGCTTCGGTGAATTCCGGCACCGTCATGTAGGGGACCACGCTTTTGCCGAGACCTACGGTAATCAGGTAGCCGAGCGAGAGCGCTATGGCGCCGAAGGCGATGACGAATTTCCAGAGACGTCTTCTTGAGCGGGGAACGCCTGGCTCGACCGCGGCGGATGGTTCATGGTTCTGTGGCATGGGTTTCGTCCTCGTTCAGAATTAAACGCTTGAGTCGGTAAATCGGGATAGGTTTTTCGACGCCGGCGAACGTTTTTTTGCCTTCTTCCTTGGCTTCCACGCGACCGCGAACGGCCTCGTAGGTGGCCGGGCCTGCCCAGATGACGTTGGGGGGAGACTTCGCCTGGATGCGGGCGGCAAGGTTCACGGTATTTCCAAGAACCGTGTATTCCATGCGCTTCGGGGAGCCGATGTCACCCGCCACCACGGGGCCCGAGTTGAGGCCGATGTGGAACGCAAGCTGCGCGTCCTTGGGCCGCTTCTTGTTGAGCTCCCGGATGGCAGTGAGCATGTCGAAGGCGGCTTTGGCTGCCTGCAGGGCGTGGTCTTCCTGATCCATCGGCGCACCGAAGACGGCCATGACGGCGTCACCGAGGTACTTGTCCAGCGTGCCCTGGTGGCGAAAGATGGCGTCCGTGAAGCGGGCGAAAACTTCGTTGAGCATCAGGGCGATTTCCGTGGGCGAGAGCTTCGCGCTGAGCGGCGTGAAGCCTACCAGGTCGGCGAAGAGCACGGTGACGTTTTTCTCCGCGGCTTGCATCGTGAAGCCGCTCGTGTCGTCGCGCGCCGCCATGATGCGCTCCGCGACCTGCGGCGAATGGTAGCGCTGGAGGCGGCTTTTCAGCTCCCGCTCGTGTTCGAGGTGCTCGTTGAGGCGTGCCCGCTCGATGGCCACGGCCGCGTAGTTTCCGAGCGCCGTGAGCAAATCCAGGTCTCGCTCGACGTAGACGGTCTCCTTGAGCGGCGAGTCGACCTGAATGAGGCCGATGACGTTCTCCTTGTTCCAAAGCGGCACGCACATGGCCGACTGGATTCCCATGATGCGAATCGAGTCGCCGTCTCGGAAGCGCGGGTCGGCCTGCACGTCGCTCGAGAGGATGGCGACTTTCTCTTCGAGCACCCGCTGCGCGATGGTGCGACTCATGCGAATCTCGCTCGGCTCGTCCGCGCCTGTTTCTTCCCCGCCGTTTCCGCTGTCGACGCGGACCACGGTGGGAACGAGCTCGTCCTCGTCGCCCTCCCGGAGCATCAGGAAGGCGCGCGAGGCTTTGATGTGCTTGAGCACCAGGTCCATGACCTTGTTCAGGGTGTCCTTGAGGGGTTCGACGGCGATAAGGGCTCGCGCGACCTGCGTGAGCACCATGAGGATGCGGTTCTCGGATTCCAAAAGCGCCGCTTCTGAAGCCGGTGCTTTCTCGCCCGCAAGGAATTTTTCCATCTCCTCGACCGAGCGCACGATAGTGCCCTCACCCTCCCACTTGCTGTTGTCAAGGATGACGCGGCTCTGCGTAGCGCTCTTCTCCTCGGCTTCGTCGGTAGGCTCGGGTTGCAAGTCGACAATCTCGACGCCGAGGGGAACCTGCCCGACGGCCAGTTCGTCGCCGTGGCGTAAGGCGGCGTGCTCGACGGGCGTCCCGTTCAGGCGGATGCCGTTCTTGCTGTCGAGATCCTGGACGGCAAAGAGATTGCGCTCGCGCAAAATCTGTGCGTGTCGGCGCGATACCGTTGTATCGGCGATGACCAGGTCGCACGAGGGGTCGCGCCCCATAACGAAGATATCCTGGGAAACGTCCACCGAGACCGGCCCTCCGGCGGTATGGTAACGGAGACGTAAAACGGTTGTGCTCATGCGTCGCGTCGAAAGAGCTGGAACAAGGAGGAGCGGGGCCGCGACTCTTCCGGAGAGGCCTCGTCCACGTCGAGAGGGGGCACCTCGATGGCCTCGCCAGAGAGGACGGCGGCGGGATTTCGCCGGTAAAGGTCTTCGAAGAGTTTCTCTTCGACTTCGTCGCGCAGCACCTCGAACGCCTCGCGAAGGAGCGGCTTGCGCTGCTCGGCGTTGTGCGCGTCGGAGGCCAGGAAGTGCACGGCGTGTCGGCGAATCCACCGAAGCGAGAGCTCGCGCGTTTCCCGGTCCTTGCGGTCCACGAGCCCCATGGCCGTGACCTGCGCGAGCGCACCGTGCTGAACCAGAAGGGGCAACATGTCGGGCGCTTTGCGAAGCATGAAGTTTCGCTCGGGATGGGCCACAATGGGAGTAATGCCTTTGAGCGTCACGCGAAAAATCATCTCCTTGAGAGCGTTGAGCGAAATTTCCTGGTTTGGAAGCTCAAGCAGAAGGTAGCTACCCGCGTCACCGTACGTCGCCGCCTCCCCCGATTCGACAAACGTGTCCATGCGCGGGTGCGCTTGAATTTCGTTTCCGGGAAAAATTTCTAACGACAGATTTTCCTTCACTAGGCGCACCCGAAGTTCTTCGACGAGCCGGATGACCTCGTCGCGGGACGCCCGCATAGCGGGGTTGCTTTCCTGGAAGTGGGGCGTGGCCACGATGGTGCGGATGCCGTCCTCGTGGGCTATGCGGCACATGGCAAGGGTCTCATCCCATGTGCGGGCGCCGTCGTCCACCCCGGGCAGCAAGTGGTTGTGGAGGTCGATCATGAGAACACGTTTCTTGAAAGCACGTTACGGAATCCGCAAGCCTTCTTCCTTCGGCTCGCGCGCAAGCAACGTCTCGAGCGCATCCTGCGCGGTCACCCCTTCGTAGAGAACCCGAAAGACTTCCTTCGTAATGGGCATTTCGATTCCGTGCTGCTCGGCCAATTGGTGGGCGGCTTTTGCCGTTTGGACGCCCTCGGCCACCATGCGCATGGAGGCGAGGATTTCCTTGAGGGATTCGCCACGTCCCAGGCGCTCGCCCACTTGGCGGTTGCGGCTCAAGGGGCCGGTGCACGTCAGAAAAAGATCTCCCATACCCGCTGCTCCCATCAGGGTTTCCATGCGCGCGCCCCGCGCCACGGCCAGCCGCGTGATTTCCACGAGGCCCCGCGTGACAAGCGCCGCCTGTGTATTATAGCCCAGCCCCAGACCTTGGACAATGCCCGTAGCGAGTGCGATGACGTTTTTGAGCGCGCCTCCCAGCTCCACACCGACTATGTCCGTCGTTGAGTAGATGCGAAAGGTGCGCGAGGACAGAGCCGTTCGAAGCCCGGAGGCGAGCGCTTCGTTCTCCGAGGCCACGGCGACCACCGTGGGCTCGTTGCTTGCCACTTCGGCCGCAAAGCTCGGCCCCGAAAGTGTTGCGAAGCGGCTGCGAATCTCCTCGCCCAGCACCTCGTACGCCACCTCGCTCATGCGCAGGAGGGTGTCCGACTCGATGCCCTTCGCGGCGTTCAAAAGTGTGCAGGCGTCGTCCAGGTGAGGTTTCACGTCGCGGAGAATCCCGCGCATGACGTGCGAAGGGGCGGCGAGAATGAGTATCTTGGGCCCGGAAACCGCATCCGCCAGAACGGAGGTAAACCGCACATCTTCGGGCAGGGTAAAGCCGGGCAGATAATTTTGGTTTTCGCGCGTCCGCTTTAGCGCCTCGCACAGATCCGCCTCCCACATCCAGACCTGTACGTCGAACCCGAGGCGCGCCGTGTGGAGTGCAAGGGCCGTGCCCCAGCCTCCGGCTCCGATAATGCCGAGCTTTCTCCTCTGGACGTCCATTCGATTCACGGCGCGCGTCCCACCGTGATTTTCGTTTCGCCGCCCTGGAAGAGGCGGCGAATGTTCTCGTGGTGGCGCATAAAGATCAAGACGCAGGCGAAAAGGGCGACGTGGAGCACCGAGGGAGAGGAGGCCGGCCTCCAGATATACGTGGCCGCCACAAGCGCGCAGGCAGCGCTCAGAGAACCTACGGAGACGTAGCGCGTGAGCGCTACGGCCAGTGCGAACACGGCTAGGGCCACGGCAAGGGCGGCGGGATGAAGCAGCGCAAACGCCCCGGCACCCGTGGCGACGCTTTTTCCACCCCGGAAACCCAGGAACACGGGGTAGGCGTGCCCCAGCATGGCCGCCGCTGCAGCAAGCGCGGGCCAGGGAGAATCCCCCATGAGGCGCTGCGCCAGGTAGACGGCCGCTGCACCCTTGCCTCCGTCGACGACGAAGGTCAGGATGCCCAGCGCCTTGCCTTGGGTGCGGAGGACGTTCGTTGCGCCGATGTTGCCGCTTCCCTCCATTCGGACATCGCCGCCTTTACTAAGGCGCACGAAGAGGTAGCCGAAGGGGATGGCTCCCAAAAGATAGGCCGCCGCCAGAATCAAGACTCCCATAGGGTCGTCAAGGGTCGATAGTCGACGGTCGATAATCCTGCCAATGGGCGGGATAGTCTATTGTGACCATTGATCGTTGATCATTGACCGTCGGCTGTTGACTCTTCTATCTGTATTTCCAGTGCAGCACCGCGGCGGCCACGAGGCCGAGCATGGAGAAAATCGTCAGTCGAAACGTCACTCCGACCGTCAGAGAGAAGACTCTCAGATCGAGCGTCGCCGGGGAGGTGCCGATGGAAAAGCCGCGCGTGAGCAGATCCTTGAGCGTTCCGTCAGGCAGGAAAAGAGAAAGAATCTCGCCCACGAGGCCGCCGAGAAGCGCCGCCAGGAGTAGCACCAGGACAAGGCCAAGGATTTTTTTCATTGCGAGCGATTCCTATGGACGCCGTTTCGCCCTTAGAATCCTACCTTCTTCTGCAGCTCCTCGCCCGCCTTGATTTCGCCGTGCTGCTTTTCGTACTGGGCAACGACATTTTTAAGAACCTCCAGGAGGCGTTTCGTGTGTGCGGGCGATGTGATGATGCGCGAGGCGACGCGCGCGGCCGCCTTTCCGGGCATAAGGCGGCCGAAATCGATGACGAATTCCGCCGGGCTGAAGACGATGTTTGCCCAGTTGGCGTATTCGCCGTCTGCAATCTTGTCGTCAATCTGCACCTGAATCTGCTGCGGTTTCTTCTGTGGCTCGGCCATAGTGGTGTGGCTCCTTTCTTTGGAAGAGTGTAGCATGAAATCCCGTCCTGCGAAAGCGCGCGAGTTGGCGTCCTTCCAGAGAACCCCTTGAGCATGTCATGGAGTCGCCCGTGGCACAACGGCGATTTCTTGCGTGCAAAGCACCCGGGTTTCAGGAAGGCCGGCCGT
Source organism: Acidobacteriota bacterium (assembly GCA_020349885.1). Lineage (NCBI taxonomy): Bacteria > Pseudomonadati > Acidobacteriota > Acidobacteriota bacterium. The sequence goes on along the minus strand of CP070701.1, from coordinate 1,048,755 downwards.
ATTGGAGGAATAGTTGCGTCGAGAATCACGTTATGTCATTATGGAAGCGCAACTTTTACCACAAAAGGGTTCTGTCTTTTAATGAAACGCGCACTTTTCATCGCAGCTCTGGTTGTCCTGGTGGTGTCGTTCGCCGCGCTGTTCTATCTTCAGAAGGATTTCCCCGCTCGAAACCGCGAGGGGCAGGCCCTGGCCGCGCTGGAGGTGATTTTGAGCATCGAGGGGAATGATCCCGAACTTCTTCGACGCCTTGACGCGTTCGTGGAAGAATACGGGGACCTTGATGAGTCGGTTGCCGCGGGCGCGCACTACTATCGTTTTTCTACGTACGCGGAGATGGACTCGCCCGATGAGGCGCGTCTTCTGCGCTACGCCGAGGCACTCGACCGCGCCTCGGCGGAACACGAGTGGCGGGCACACTTTCTTAACATGGTCGCGTTCGATCTGGCCGACGCCGGCGTGCACCTTGACCGCGCCGAGGCGTGGGCCCGCGAAGCCCTCGAGCTGGCCCGCGGGGAAGAGGAGAACGAGGCGGAAATCGCAGACACCAAAGACACGCTCGGCTGGGTGCTCTACCTGGCGGGGCGGCCCGAGGATGCGATGCCGCTTTTCGAGGAAGCCGTCGAGGCTATGCCCGATGACTCGGATGTGCTCCGGCGCGCCGGTCTCTGCGCCGAGAGCCTTGAGCGAGGCGAGGACGCCGTCGAGTACTACATCCGCTCGCTCGCCGTTTTTGGAAACGAGGACGACTCGCTCTACGAAGAGCATTTGCGGCCTCTCTACGTTTCTCTTTATGGGAGCGAGAGGGGCTTGGCGGCGCGGTTGGAGTCCGCCCGTGAGGCGGCGCGCCGTCGCGCCATTTTTGAAACCCCCCGCGTTGATGGCGCGCCGCAGGCGCCCGACTGGACGCTTCCGGGCTTCGAGGGCGAAGGCGCCTTGGCCGCGTTCGCCGGCAAGGCCGTGGTGCTCAAAATCTGGGGCTACTGGTGCGTGGCATGCCGTGAGGAGTTTCCTCACATTCAGCGCGTGTACGAGAAATTCATGGAGGACGGCATGAACGCGGCCGTGTTGAGCGTTAATTGGGAGCAGGGAAAGACGCTCGGGGAATCCCGCGAGATCGTGCGCCGGTTCTTCGACGAAAAGGGCATTTCCGTGCCGACGTTCTTTGACGTCGAGGGCGAGGTCGTCGAGGCCTACGGGATTCACGGCTTTCCCACGACGCTGGTCCTTGACGGGGAGGGCGTCATCCGCTACCGCAACGAGGGCTTTCACCCCCGCATCGAGGAGATTCTGGAGGCCCAGGTGGAGGACCTGCTTTCGCAGGCATAACCCCATGCGCGCCACGGTCGAGCAGATGGAACTTGTGGCATCCGAGGTCGTCGAGCGCCTGCTCGCGGCCGGGTGTCTCTCGAAGGCGCATGCCGAGGAGGCGTATACGCTCGTGCGCAGGGTGCTTGAGAGCGAGAAGGCCCTCGACGACGCCCTCGACCAGGAGGCGCGCGACCTCATGAGGCAGCATTCCGCGGGAGTGTGGCAGGACGGCATGGACTCGCAGGCGCTTCACAGGAAGATTAAACGAAAGCTCGCCGAGGAGAAGGGAGTGGTCGTGTGAAGGGGTATGCCGGAGCGCGGGCCATGGTTGAGAAGGTGCGGCAAGTGCGGAAGGCGCCGCGTCACAGGGGGGCCCTGAAGAGGGAGGCGAACTCGGGGCGCTTCAGGGCGTAGGCGAGGTTGGCCCGCAGGTAGCCCACGGGGTTGCCCGTGTCGTAGCGCCTGCCCTGGAAGAGGTAGCCGAAAACCTTCTCCTCCTTGAGAAGCTCGCGGAGGGCGTCGGTGAGCTGGATCTCGCCCAAGGCGCCGCGCTTCGAGCTGCTGAGCTTCTGGAAAATCCTTCGCGAGAGGATGTAGCGTCCGACGATGGCGTAGCGGGAGGGCGCCGCGTCCTCGTCGGGCTTTTCGACCAGGTCGTCCAGCTGGAGCACTCTGTCCCCCACGCGCCGCCCCGAGACGATGCCGTAGCGGGAGACCTCCGACTCGGGCACCTCGATGAGCGCGACCAGGGAGGCGCGGAGGCTGCGGTGGAGCGCGAGCATCTGCTTGAGGCACGGCGTGGGCGAGTCTATTAAATCATCGGGAAGGACCACGGCGAAGAACGGGTCGCGTCCCACCTGGCGCCGGGCGCAGGCCACGGCGTGGCCCAGGCCCAGCGCCTCCTTCTGGACGGTGGTGCGGACCTGCATCTTTCCCGCGAGGCGGTAGGTGGCGTCGAGGAGGTAGCTCCGCTTGGCCCGGCGCAGGAAGGCGTCAAGGGAGCGGTCGCGCCGGAAATAATCCGCGAGCGCCGTCTTCCTGGGCGCGCAGACGAGTATCATCTCGCGGAGGCCCGACTGGACGCACTCGTCGGCGACGTAGTGGATGAGGGGGCGGTCGACGATGGGAAGGAGCTCCTTCGGCACGCCTTTCGAGGCGGGGAGCATCCGCGTGCCCACGCCCGCCACGGGCACCACGACCTTACGCACCCTACTTGTGGAAGCTCTCACGGCCGAAGCCTTTTTCCGCGCCCTCCTTGCGGAAGCTCTCGCGGCCGGGGCCTTTTTCCGCGCCCTCCTTGCGGAAGCTCTCACGGCCGGGGCCTTTTTCCGCGCCCTTCTTGCGGAGGCTCTCGCGGCCGGGGCCTTTTTCCGCGCCCTCCTTGCGGAAGCTCTCGCGGCCGGGGCCTTTTTCCGCGCCCTCCTTGCGGCGGCGCTCACGGCCGGAGCCTTACCCCGGCGAGCGGCGTGAACTCGCCCGCCGGCCATAGCTCCAGGCCCTCGACCCGGTGCGACGCCACCGCGACGTTCGTGGAGTACCAGAGCGGGACGTAGGGCAGTTCGGCGGCGACGATTTTCTGCACCTCCTCATAATAAGTTTTTCGTATTCTATTGTCAAGTGCCGAGCGCGCCGCGTCGAGAAGCTCGTCCACGCGGGCGTTCCGGTAGCGGCCGCGGTTCGCGCCGCGGGGGGGCACGCTGGAGCCGTGGAAGATGTAGTGCAGGAGGTCGGGGTCGTTCATCCCGACCCAGGTGAGGGAATAGAGCTGGAAGTTGCCCCGCCGGATGTCCTCGTAGAACGTCGCGAACTCATAGCTCCGGATGTCGAGGGCGATCCCGACGGCGCGCAGGAACTCCTGGAGAAGGACCGCCTTCCTCCGGGCGAGGCTTTCCGTCGAGGTCTTGTAGAGGAGCCGGAAGCGCACCCCGTCCGCGCCGGGCCGAAAGCCCGCCTCGTCGAGGAGGGCCTTTGCACGCTCCGGGTCGTAGGGGTGGCGGGGCACGTCGTCGGCGTGTGCCCAGAGGTGGGGCGGGAGGACGCTGTCGGCCTCGCGGCCCAGGCCCTCGAGAAGCCCCTCAATCATCCGCTCGCGGTCGACGGCGTGCGCTATGGCCCGCCGCACCTCGGGCCGCGAGAGTTGCGGGTCCTCGAGGTTGAAGCCGAGGTAGGTAAAGTTTCCGCCCGGGGCCCTGACGACGCGGAGCGACGGGTCGCTCTCGAGGCGCTCAAGCGCCGTGGGCAGTATGTTGTTCACCGCGAGGTGCGCCGAGCCCTTCTGGAGCGCCATCTCCCGCGCCGTGGCGTCGGGGACGACCCGGAGCTCGATTTCCCGCACCGAGGGGGGCGCGGGGTGCGCCGCGTGGGCGCGGAGCAGAAGGTGGGAGTCCCTGACCGCCTCGGCCAGGGCGAACGGCCCTGTTCCTACCGGGCGCTCCGCCGTGTGCGCCCCGTCCGAGGGCACGACGCCGAGCGCCGCCGCGTTCAGAAAAGACGCGAAGGGTTTCCTCAACCGGAAGCGCACGGTGTGCGCGTCGAGCGCTTCCACCGCCTCGATCGCCTCGTAAGGCTCCTTCTTGGCGGAGATAAAATCCTCCTTCAGAAATTGCTCGTACGTGAACGCGATGTCCTCCGAGCTGAAAGTCTTGCCGTGGTGGAACGCGGCGTCACGCCGCAGGTGGAACGTGTACGTCGTGCCCGACTCGTCCACCTCCCAGCGCTCGGCGAGGAGGGGCAAAATTTCTCCCTTGGGGCCCACGCGGGTGAGCCCCTCGAAGGCGAGGTGGAAGAACCGCGCCGACGCCTGGTCGGTTCCTATGCGGGGGTCGAGGTTTGCGGGGTAGGACTCGACGAGGACCACGAGGCGGTCAGGGGGAATTTTTTCCTCAACACACGCGCCCGCGGCCATCATGAGGCCGAGGGAAGCGGCCGCCAGGGCCGCGCGGCGGATGAAAAATGACCATATGACCGAATGACCGAATGACCACATATGTTCTATCGTCCTACGTCCTTATATGACATACTACATACTCTATACTCGATACTCCATACTCAATAATTCCTTTATCCACGCGACTTAGTGGCTTCGTTCCTAGCACCTCAAAAAACCCTTTATTCATACCACTTAGCGGCTTTTTCGAGCTTTAAAAAAATCCTTTGTTTACGCGACTTAGTGGCTTTGTTTCTAGAGCCAATTTAAAAACCCTTTATTTACACCACCTATAGGCTTCGTTTCGTAGAATCGCCCTTTTTCCGGAAACGCTTGCTCTCCCCGTGTCATTCTGATGACTCCCCATAACGGGCTCCCCGCGAAGAATCTGGCCCCTGGCTACTGGCTACTTGTTTCCGGTCTCATCTTCTGAACACTATGCCGTTTCCGCGATTTGTCAAGCATTTTGCCGCTTTTGCCGGATTTGCCGACCTCACTCCCAACCCCCGGCCCCTCCCCCTCTCCCTCAAGGGAGAGGGGGCTGGGGGGTGAGGTTCTGGCCCCCGGCCGCCGCTTCCTGAACTCCCACGGCGGCGTGGGCCACAGCCCCCGCCCCGCCTCCCGCGCCTCCCTTTCCAGCCTCTCGTAGGAGGAGTTGTCCGGCGCGCACTTTCTGTACCACCACGCGAGCCCCGTCTTGAGGAGCTCCTCGTTGAGAATCTTTCCGCCGGGCACGGTTACCTCGCCGAGGACTCTCCCGTAGCGATCCGTCCCTTTCACGGCGACCGTCACCTTCTTCCCAAGGGAAAATTCTTCCGTGAATTCCTTCGCCCGCTCCCCGAAGGCTTGCGCCTTCTCGCCTGCACGAGCAAGCTCCGGGCAGTCGATCCCGGCGAGGCGAATTTTTTCTTTTTTCCCGTCTTCTCTGAGCACCGTGAGGGTGTCGCCGTCCGTTACGGACACGACCTTGCCCGAAAAATTCCGTGCTTCGTCCGCGAGAGGGGAGAGGGCGAGCAGAAGGGCGAGGAACGGCCCTATCGCGTAGTGGTTTGGTGTGTAGTGGCTTGCTGCGTAGTGGTTTGAAACGTAGTGGTTTTGTGTGTAGTGGTTTGACATGTTTTTTCCTTTCCCATCCCATAAAGAAGGGCTGGCCGCCTCAAACCACTACGTAAAAGACGAACCAGCCCCGCGACCGCCGAAGCAACCGCAAGACGTGTAGTGGTTTGAGATGAAGGCGCTTCCGGCTACGGTAAAGTCTACGCCGTGACGAGTCCGCGCCGTAAGGGAGATTATAGCACGGGAAAAGGGGGGGGTTGGTTCCTGGCTGGCAGCTTCTTCGAGGAAGCCTGGAAAACTCAATCGGCGATTACGAAAATAAAATATATACCAGTAGAAGCAGCCCTATGGCTACAACATAAAGCAACCACCTAAAGAGAGCCCTGGCCCAGGCGGAAGCCCATTGAAGGTTCGACCGCCCGCGACGCCGGGCCAGCTCGGTCAGGTCGAACAGCCCGAAATCAGCCTCAACCACACCCCTTTTGCATTCGTGCAATCGGAATCTTTTGTATTCTTCCTTGCAATTCTTACAGATTGGCATCTTTCGAGGAAGCCTGGATACCTCAACCGGAGAACACGGCGAGCACCGAACGCAGAGCCGCGGCCGCCGCGCCGGACGCCAGGCCTAACGCCATGGGTATGGCGATAAGCAGCACCCATAGAAGGGCCCTGGCCCAGTCGGAAGCCCATTGAGCGTTCGACCGCCCGCGGCGCTGGAACAGCTCAATAAAGTCGAACAGCCCGGCCTCGACCAGAACCCCTTTGCACTGGTGCAGACTGAAACTTTTGTATTCTTCCTTGCAATATCTGCAGATTGGCATCGGTTTTTCTGGATTATAGCACGGGAAGGGGGGGTGGCAGATTAGCCGTTAGGGGTTAGCGAAGGGAATTCTTTCTAATCCCTAAACCCTTGGCCCCTAATCTCTGCCAACTGGCTACTGCGCGGAGCTCTCCATCTCCGCGCCAACCGTCCGCTCTCGCCTTCGCTAGCAGCTACGGCGGAGCAAGTCCTCAGGCGGGAGGCAGCGCCCCTAAAAATACAGCGAAAATGCTGGGAAATTAACTTGACTTGTGCGTTTTAGCGTGATATTATTTGTATCTTAGGTATATCCACCCCAGGGAATACAGCACAGATGCCGCCCGATGGATCCAAGAGGGAGTGATGCGCGAGCAATGCGCCTGCCGAAGGCCGGGTTGCAAGGGCGGATTTCTTCCCGCTTCTTGGCTCGTCGGTCGAAGGAAGTACTGCTCGGAAGCCTGCAGGAGGGCCGCAAAAAGGTTCCAGGACAAGAGCGCGAGGGCCCGCTACCTCAAAACGGAAAAAGGCAGGCGCGCCAAGAGGCGGGAGAACAGGAGATACAGGAAGAGGGTCGGCTGGAACGAGTACATGCGGGCGTATCGCCTGAGGAAAAAATCGCCGGCATAAATTCGCCGAAAAAATGACGCCGCTATCGAGGTAAAGGGGCAGAAAATGCTGTAAAGTGGTAGAAAAGTTAGCGTAAAGGGTCAGAAAAATATTGACTCTCGCGCGCGCACTTGCCAAACTGAGACCTTCTCTTTAGGAGTCGGGGCCCGTGCCCCGGTGCCTTCCGAGGGAAGCTCGGGTGATCAGAGTGGTGACGGGTTGCCCGAGTGACGTGGGAACAACAATAAAGAGAAAGGAGAACGAAGACAATGAAGACTAACAAAGCCATAGGGTTGGCAAGCACGCTGTGCCTGTGCCTGGCCCTAATCAGTCCGACCGTAGCCGCCCAGGATCTCTACGGCATCGACCGCGGTGGGGATCAACTCCTCAAGATCGATCCCGTTACCGGGAACGTCGTGGAGGTCGGCTATCTGGGGTTTAACGTCGGCGAATCGGGTGCGGCTTTTTCCGGTGACGGAACGCTCTATGTGTTTTCCGTGCACGAAAGTCTGCCGGACACGAGCTACCTGTATACCGTGGATCTGGACACGGCAAAACCGAGGTGGATTCAATCCTTCAGAAGGGTGGTTGGAGTCGGCCTCTCATTCGGTCCCGACGGGGAAACCCTCTTCTTGCGCGAGGGAGACATGCTGTATACCTTGGATGTCAAAAAGGGCCGGCTCAAGAGGTTCGCCTCATTGCCGGATGGAGCCTTCAATCTGGCGCTATCGACTGACTGCGAGTCCTTCTATTCGCGTAGCATAAAGCCTGGGCAGCGTGGGCAATACCTGACTCGAATCGAGGCTAATCGGAAAGCTACGGTTACGGAGATAGGGTTTATCGCAGGCAGGGTGGTCGGAATAAGCAATTTGGCGTCGGCTCCAGACGGAACGTTGTACTCAATCTTCGGTATAGGGCCGGGACATCCGTGGCTCTGGGAGATAGACCCGGATACGGGTGCCGGTACCCCGATCGCACCCACGGATGGATATAGACCCAATGCGTTGGTGTTCGGACCCGATGAGGTGGTGAGCTGTCCTCCTGTCCCACCGCAGCCAGGTCCGTGTCCGGATACGGTGGTCATTGACGGGTGTGATACGGGCGTCTTTGCCCTGCTCGCGGACGGGACGTGTCTCCAGCACGTGGTGGACTATTGCGCCGCAGGCGCTAAGAATCACGGCGATTACGTGTCCTGTGTCGCACGGGCAACGGCGGAGCTCATGCAGGAAGGGCTGCTTACGGGCCGGGAGAAGGGCTTAATCGATTCCTGTGCCGGGCAGTCAAGCATCGGGAAGCCGTAAGACGACGCTCTGAATCGGAACATCGGAAAAACGAAGGGAAGCCTTGCTCTTGGAGCAAGGCTTCCTTATTTAACCCCGGCGACGCCTACGGTAGGCGCGGTTCACACTTCGCCGCCCCGGACCGCGCGTCCCCCCCCTCCCAAAAAACCAATCCTGACTTCGTCAGGACAAGCCCGCCTAGGCCGGACAATCCCGACTAGAATCGGGACAAGCCCCTGCCCTCACGATATCCAGCGCATCACGTCCTTCGTTACGACCCAGTGGCAGTCCTCTTTCACGACGTGGTAGGTGTTCCCCGAGGAGCTCAGGTCCCCCTCGTAGTAGCCGCCTTCGACCTCGACCTCCGTGTCGGTGATCCACCGGAGCTCGCCCACGCCGAAGAGGAGCCCCCTCTCGCCGGCCTTTTTGTCCCCGGCTCCCGCGACGGCGTCCTCCATGCACCGGGATGCTTTCTTCACGGGCGGCCAATTGTCCTCGAACCTTTTCATGAAAGCGTCCGCGGGGTCCTTGCCGTCTATGCTCAGGCAGTAGACGTCGGCTGTTTGCTGGATGCCGGACGCGTTGTGCTCGAACTGGTAGCCGAATACCGCCTCGCGTATGTCGTCCTCCACCCTGGCGCGGAGTCCCTCGTCTTTGGAACCCGCGTAAAGTTCTTTCCCTTCCTCGCAGTCGCTGGACGGCACTCTTCTCTCGTACGAGGGAAGCGGCCCCCGGTAGAGCTTGAGCATGTCCTTATGCACGCGAACGAGTTGCCAGCCTCCGTCGCGGTAGTGGTAGACGGCCTCGAGCCCGGGCTCTATCGTTATCGGTTCATCTATTTGAGTTTCTATAACCTTTCCGCCTTTCTGGATGCACTCCTGGAAATCGAGGCCCTTGCACGGTCCTTTCACCCGGAGCTCCCGCCAGCGGGCGCTTACGGGCACGATGAGGGTCGCCTCGTACCCGACGCCGGGGATCTCGGACGGCTTCACCTCGTGGCGGAAAGTCGTCGGCTCCCCGTAGAAGCCAACGTCGTACCAATGTTTCCGCCCGGCGCCCGGAGGGTAGCTCAGGGTGGCCTTGTTGTCCTCGCCGAAGAGAAGGTGCTTCTTGAATTCGAGGAAATACGCCTCCGCATTTTCGGCAAAGATTTTTTCGGGGGATTCAGAAATTTTTGGGGTTGTTTCCTGGGATAGGAAGAAGGGGACCGCTAATGCAAGCAAAATTCCCAGGACGAGAATTCGCCTCTTCCACCGCGCTCCGCAGACAGGCTCAATCACCATCAGGTCATCCGGTCATCTGGTCATTCGGTCATCTTTTATCTGCCATCCGCTATCTCAAGCGTCGCGCTCACCGTCCGCTCCTCCGGCGGGAGGCAGCGGCTGTCGTCGCAGGCCTGGAAGCGCACCTTCGCGGTGAGCGTGCGCGGGCCGGGTTGGGCGTCCTTTGCGACCGTGAGCGGAACAGAAATTTCCGTCCGCCCGTCGTAGACCGCGAGCGGGGCGTCGCTGAAGCCGAGCTTTACGAGCTTCTCCTTCGGATAATCTACCTCTCCGGCTTTGAGGCCTTCCGGAAGGTTCTCGACGCGCACCTCAGTGGGGATGAGATACTCCTCCCTCGGCTTGCGGGCGTTGACGTGCCATTTCTCCGCTATGTCGAGGCGGACGACGAGTTCCACCTTCTGCCCCGGCCGGGCCTCGCCCGGCGAGACGGAAGCGCTCGCCTCGACCGGTGATTCTTCCTCCGCGGGCTCGGCCTTTGCGGGGAGTTTCCCTTCCGGCAGAAGCGGCAAGGCCATCACGAGCGTCGTGAGCGCCTGGGGCATTTGCGAGAGGGTGCCGGCGAACGCCGCCAGCGTGCCTCGGCCGTGCTCGAGGTAGCGCGCGTCGTTCGTGGCGCGGTGGAGTCTAAGGAACGCCTGCGCCGCGACGCCGTTCGGGCTCGGCACGGCGCTGTCGTAAGGGTCCTTCAGGCGGACAAGGAGAGATTCCTGGTCGTCAGCCGTGAAGAAGAAGCCCCCCGACTTTTCGTCGAGGAAATGCTGGACCATCTGGTCGGCGAGCGCTTTGGCCTCCCCGAGCCACGCGTCCTTGCCCGTGGCCTCGTGCAGCGTAACGAAGGCGTCCGCCAGGTAGGCGTAGTCCTCGAGGAAGGCCGGAATTTTTCCTTCGCCCTCGCGGAAGCTGTGGAGGAGGCGCCCCTCCTTCGTCCGCATGCGCTTGAGGACGAACCGCGCGGCGCGCTCGGCGCGCTCGACGTAGCCCGGCTCGTCGAAGGTCTTCCCGGCGTGGGCGAGCGCGCCTATCATGAGGGCGTTCCACGAGGCGAGCACCTTGTCGTCCAGGGCGGGCCTCACCCGCGTCGCGCGGCGCTCAAGTAGTTTCTCTCTCGCCTCCGCCAGGCGCGCCTCGAGCTCTTTCGGCTCCGTCCCGAGGCGGGCCGCTGCCTCGTCCGGCCCCTCGGTCAGGTGCAGGATGTTCCTGCCGGTGTCTTCTCCCGCGGCCTCCTCGCGGAAGTTGCCCGCGGGCTCGGCGTTGTAGATTTTCGCAAAAAATTTCCCCTCCTCCTCGCCGAGAATTTTCAAGATTTCGTCGTAGTCCCAGACGTAGTACTTGCCCTCCTCGCCCTCGCTGTCCGCGTCGAGCGTCGAGTAGAAGCCTCCCTCCTCGTGCGTCATCTCGCGGTCGAGCCACGCCACGATGCCCCGCGCCGCGCCGCGGTAGCGCCCGTTCTTCGTGACGCTCCAGCCCTCGGCGTAGGCGCGCAGGAGCTGCGCGTTGTCGTAAAGCATTTTTTCGAAGTGCGGAACGAGCCAGTGCGAGTCGGTGGAGTAGCGGTGGAAGCCGCCGCCCAGGTGGTCGTGGATGCCGCCCAGGGCCATGGCGTCGAGCGTGAGCGTGGCCATTTCGAGCGTTTCCTTCTCGCGCGTGCGGCGGTATTCCGAAAAGAGCACCGGGAAGAAGTTGTGCGGGGGGAACTTGGGGCGGGAGCCGAAGCCGCCGTTCCGGGGGTCGAACCGCCGCGCGAGGCCGTCCACGATGTCCCCGACGAGCGTCGAGTCCAGGACGGCCTCGCCGCGCATCTCGCCGCCTTCATCAGCGCCCGACTCGTCGGGGGTGAGCCGCTGCTTGAGCGCCGCCGCCGTGCGCTCGGCGACCGCCGCCACCTCGTCGCGGTTGTTCCGCCAGGCCTCGGCGAGCTCGAGCATGATGGACTTGAAGCCCCGGCGGCCCGCGCGGTCGTCGGGCGGGAAATATGTGCCCCCGAAGAACGGCTTTCCGTCGGGCGTCATGACGACCGTCATCGGCCATCCGCCCGAGCGCGTCATCATCTGGACGGCCGCCATGTAGAGGTTGTCCACGTCGGGGCGCTCCTCGCGGTCCACCTTGACCGAGACGAAATGCTCGTTCAGAATTTTCGCGACCTCCTCGTTCTCGAACGACTCGCGCTCCATCACGTGGCACCAGTGGCACGCGGAGTAGCCGACGGAGAGGAAGACGGGCTTGTCCTCCTTCCGTGCCTTCTCGAAGGCCTCCTCTCCCCACGGGTGCCAGTCCACGGGGTTGTAGGCGTGCTGCAGGAGGTAGGGGCTTTTCTCGTGGATGAGGTGGTTCGGTTTTCGGCCTTTCATCTCGGCCTCTTTCAGGGGCGCGGAATTCGTGCCCGAGCCGCAGCTGAGGAAAACGGCTAGGGCGATAAGGGAAAGAATCCGGGAAGGGGAAGCGGCCGCCCCGCGCCGCGTCGTCGCTTTCATCCCGTAGTATATCGGCGGACGGCGGGGGGCGCAACCTTTCGCCCGATTATGAAATTTTCGGAGTCTCTGATAAAGTAGGAAGCGATGACTGCCCGCTTTTCGAGCGCCAGCCACCGTGTCGAGATTATCTCCATGCGCGGAAGCGCGCGGGGGTGCCGCATGGTTTTCGCGGGCCGGGGAGGGCGGCCTTGAGCGGGCCCAAGCAGGCCAAGCTCGCGCTCGAGGACGGGCGCGTTTTTCCGGGCCTCTCCGCTGGCGCGGAGGGCGAGCGCGCGGGCGAGGTCGTCTTCAACACGGCCATCACCGGCTACCAGGAGGTCTTCACCGACCCCTCCTACAAGGGGCAGATCGTCGCGATGACGTACCCGCACATCGGAAACACCGGCCTGAACGACGACGACTGTGAGTCGCAGGCGTTCCACCTCGAGGGCATCGTGGTGCGGGAGATGGAAAAGGTGCCGAGCAACTGGCGCTCGAAGAGAACGCTCCCCGAGCTGCTGCGCGGGCGCGGCCTGGTGGCCGCCGAGGGCGTGGACACGCGGGCGCTCACGCGCCACATCCGCTCGAAGGGCGCGATGCGCGCCGTCCTCTCCACCGAGGACCTCGACGACGCCTCGCTCGTCGCAAAAGCCAGGGCCGCCCCCGGCCTCTCGGAGCAGAACCTGGTGGAGCGGGTCTCGTGCGAGAAGCCCTACGCATGGGAGAAGGGCTACGACGCGCCCTGGCGCGAGGGCGGGGAGGTTTCTCCCCGGTTCCGCGTCACGGTCTACGACTTCGGCGTGAAGCTGAACATCCTGCGCTCGCTCCGCGAGGTCGGGGCCGAGGTTACGGTCGTCCCCTACGACGCGCCCGCCGCCGACGTTCTCAGGAAAAAGCCCGACGGCGTGCTTTTCTCGAACGGCCCGGGCGACCCCGAGAACGTCGAGCCCGGCATCCGCGCCGCGAAGAAGCTCATCGGAAAACTTCCGGTCTTCGGCATCTGCCTGGGGCACCAGGTGCTGGGGCTCGCCCTCGGCGGCAGGACCTACAAGCTGCCGTTCGGCCACCACGGGGCGAACCATCCCATCAAGGACCTCCGCACCGGCAAGGTGGACATCACGTCGCAGAACCACGGCTTCTCCGTCGACGCCGACTCGCTCGGCCAGGACGTGGAGGCGACGCACATCAACCTCAACGACCAGACGCTCGAGGGCTTCCGCCACCGCTCGCTTCCCGTGATGGCCGTCCAGTACCACCCCGAGGCCGCGCCCGGCCCCCACGACGCGCAGTGGCTCTTCGGGGAATTCTTGAAGATGATGGGGGAGCGGCGGTAGGGTGGCCATCGTGCAGTTATTACGGGGAGCATAAATAAAATAGTTGACTTCATCGGAGGCTTCGGAGTGCTGCAGGTGCCGCAGGTGCAGACCGCACATTCCGCACTTCCCGCACCTTCAGTACGTTCGTCGAATACAGCAGCCTCAAAACGATTTTGTGCTCCGATATAGGAACACTGGAAACGCATGTGCGCCCGCTTTACACTCGTCACGCCGGCCGGGGAGCTGGCCGAGGCGTTCGACCTCGAAGAGATCCCCTCGCTCGAGCCGCGCTACAACATAGCGCCGACGCAGCCGGTCGCCGCTGTGCGGCGGAGGGAGAGCGGCTCGAAGCGGGAGCTCGCGCTCCTGCGCTGGGGTCTCGTTCCCCCATGGGTAAAGAGCCTGAGAATCGGGGCGCGTATGATCAACGCCCGCGCCGAGACCCTTTCCCAGAGACCCGCCTTCCGCGAGGCCTTCAAACATCGGCGCTGCCTCATCCCCGCGGACGGCTTCTACGAGTGGCGGCGCGAGGGGAAGAGAAAGCAGCCGTTCTATTTCCGCCTGCGCGGCGGGGGGCTCTTCGCCTTCGCCGGGCTCTGGGAGCGCTGGGAAGGGCAGGGCGACGCCGTCGAGTCGTGCACGCTCCTCACCACGGACGCAAACGAGCTGCTGCGCTCCTTCCACGAGCGCATGCCGGTGATTCTCGACCCGAAGGATTACGAGGCGTGGCTCGACCCCGGGATGCAAGGGGAAGAGAAACTCCGGCCTCTCCTGATGAAAGCCTATCCGCAGGATGAGATCGCCTCCCACGCCGTCGGCCTGCGTGTGAACAGCCCCAGGAACGACGACCCCTCCTGCATCGAGCCGTTTGCACCGCCTCCCATGCTGTAATAGAATTGCATAGGGATATCCAAAGATTACCAATGATATAAGAGGCCACCATGAACCAGCCAAACAAACTGCTGTTTTGGATGAGCCTTTTCCTCGTATCGGTCGCATGCGGACGGGGCCCGGAGGATGCTCGTAAGGAACTGGAGCAGATGGATATCCCCTACAGCCAGAAAGGCTTTTTTGAGCGTGTCGTGAACAACGACACAACAGCCGTTAATTTATTCTTGGAGGCGGGCATGGACGTGAACGCCAAGGACAAAAGCGGCGTGACCGCTCTGATGCTTTCGGCGCGCTACGGCCACACCGAGACGGCGAAGGCCCTAGTTGCCGCCGGTGCGGACGTGGACGCGAGGAACAGTTACGGCGACACCGCCCTGATGGTTGCGGCGCGCTTTGGCTACACCGAGGCGGTAACGGCCCTGATTGACGCGGGCGCGGACGTGGACGCGAAGTTCACGGAGGACGGCGCGACCGCCCTGATGGCCGCGGCGCAGGGAGGCCACGGCGGGACTGTGGAGATTTTGCTCGGCAACGGCGCGGACGCGAACGCGGAGACCGATAGCGGCGCGACCGCCCTGATGATGGCGGCGCAGAATGGCAGTCCCGAGGCGGTGAATGCCCTCCTTAGCGCGGGCGCGGACGTGAACGCGCAGGAAGAAGGCGGCTATACCGCCTTGACGCTGGCGGCAAGGAAAGGCCACACCGAGGTTGCGGAGATTCTCAAACAGGCCGGGGCGGAGGAGTGATAAAAAATGAGGCCTACCTTTAAGGCGATCCTGCTCTTGCTCCCGCTGCTTTTCGTGCAGGCGGTCTACCCAGCCGGGCGCGGCGGGGATATCAATTCAGACTTGCTCAAAGCGGCAGCGGCAGGTGATACCGCCGAAATGAAACAATTGCTCAAGCAAGGCGCGGACGTGGACGCGAGGGGCGAAAACGGTTTGACCGTCCTGATGATTGCGGCGAGGGAGGGTAGCATCGAGGCGGTGAAGGCCGTGGTTGACGCGGGCGCGGGCGTGAACGCGAAGGACGAATTCAGCCGGACCGCCCTGATGTGGGCGGCATTCTATGGCCATACCGAGACAATTAAGGCTTTGATTGACGCGGGCGCGGACGTGAACGCGAAGGACGGATTCAGCCGGACCGCTCTGATGACGGCGGCGCGGGAGAGCCGTACGGAGACGGTGAAAGCCCTGATTGAAGCGGGCGCGGATTTAAACGCGAGGGACAGAAGCAGCGCGACTGTCTTTATGAGGGCGGCCGATACGGGCCACGCCGAGACGGTGAAGATTCTGATTGACGCGGGCGTGGACGTAAACGCGATGAAAGAAGATGGTACGACCGCCCTGATGGTTGCGGTGCGCTCCAATCGTATGGAGGCGGTGAAGGTCCTGATTGATGCGGACGTGGACGTAAACGCGAAAACCAATGACGGCGTGACCGCTCTCATACGGGCGGCAGGGGATGGCCGCACCGAGATGGTGAAGACCCTGATTGAGGCGGGTGCCGATGTGTACGCAAAGAGCATTTTCGGAACGACCTCCCTGATGTTGGCGGCACGGAACGGCCACGCCGAGACGGTGAAGGCCCTGATTGACGTGGGCTCGGACGTGAACGCCATGACGGGAATAGGCACGACCGCCCTGATGGGGGCGGCGATTTCGGGCAACGCCGAGATTGCGAAGATGCTGATGGATGTGAACGCGGACGTGAACGTGAAGGACATAGAAGACCGGACGGCCTTGATGCATGCGGCAAAGAGGGGCCAAACCGAAGTCGTGAAGATTCTGATTGATGCGAACGCGGATGTGAACGTGAAGGACATGGAAGACCAGACTGCCATGATGTATGCGGAGGGGAAGGGCCACACCGAGATCGTGGAGCTTCTCAAGCAGGCCGGGGCGGAAGAGTGACGGAAACGGTCGATAGTCGGCGGTCGGTTGTCAATAGTCTTTTTTGACCATTGACCATTGATCATCGACAAAATGTGGTAGCCGCGCCCTACAAGTTGTCCTAGCCCCTACAACACATCCTCCACCTTCATCTTCCTCATTCCCTTGCCGCCGACGAGGGAGAGGGCGAAGCGCTCCTTGGCGAAGAGCGTCCGGGCGGCGCGGAGGACGTCGCTCCGCCTGACGCGCTCTATGCGGTCGAGCGTCTTGTTCAGCGTTTCCTGGCGGCGTCCGAGAATCTCCGTAATGGCGATGCGCGTCATCCGCTGCGCCGAGCTCTCGCTTGCGAGCATGAAGCCCCCCTTGAGCTGCTCCTTGGCGCGCCGGAGCTCCTCCTTCGTGAGGCCGTCCCTGGCCATGCCGCGGATCTCCCGCACGGCCATGGCGAGCGCGCGCTTGAGGTTCCGCGGCGCCACGCCCGCGTAGACGGCGAAGAATCCCGTGTCCGCGTAGCTCTGCAGAAAGGAGTACACGGAATAGGCGAGGCCGGCCTCCTCGCGGATTTTCTGGAAGAGGCGGCTGCTCATGCCGTCCCCGAGGACGGTGTTCATGATGCTCAGGGGATAGCGCAGGGGGCTGCGGGCGTTCACGCCCTCGACGCCGAGGAGGAAATGTGCCTGCTCCAGGGCGGGCTTGCGACGGATGCGCGTCGCGGGCCGGAAGCGCGGCGTCTGGCGGGGCGTGGGCTTTTGCCGAGTGCTCTTGAGGCCTCGGAAAAGTTTTTCGAGCGCGTCCACGGTGCGGCGGTGCCGCACCCTTCCTGCGAGGGCCACCACCATGTTGCGCGGCACGTAAGAGTCCTTGAAGAAATTTCCCAGGATGTGCGGCGTGATGCGGTGGAGCGTCTCGCGCGTGCCGGCGATGGGGCGGCCGAGCGGGTGGCGCGGAAAAACGGCCTTTGCGAAAAGCTCGTGCACGATGTCGGTCGGGTCGTCCTCCGACATCCGGATCTCTTCCTCGATCACCTGCCGCTCCTTCTGCATGTCCTCGAGCTTGAAGAGGGGATTGAGGACGATGTCGGCCACCAGGTCGAGCGCGAGCGTAAGGTGCTCGTCGAGGACGCGGAAATAGAACGCCGTGTGCTCCTTCGCAGTGAAGGCGTCGAAGGAGCCGCCGATGGAATCGATGGCCACGGCGATGTCCCTGGCCGAGCGGTTCTTCGTGCCCTTGAAGACCATGTGCTCGACGAAGTGGGAAATGCCGGCGTGGCGGGAAAGCTCGTGGCGCGAGCCTTTCCGGAGCCAGACGGCCACGGAGACCGAGCGAAGGTGGGGCATGGGCTCGGTGAGGACCGAGATGCCGTTCGAGAGCCTGCTCTTGCGAATCACGCGTCTTCCGCGCCCCGCAGGCGCTCCACCTCCTGCTCGAGCTCGCGCAGCTTCTTTTCAAGCCGGCGCGTCTTGCGTTCCGCGCCGACGCGCTCGAGGACCTGCGCCACGAGCGCGTACACGAGCCCCAGCACCAACGGCACGAGCACCACGACCCGCAAGGGCACGTCCCACTCGCTCCAAAAGTAGGTGAGCGGGACGCGGTGCGTGTTCTGCGCAATGAATATGCCGAGAGCGAAGAAGAGGACCAGGATAAAAAGCGTGCTGATAATCCGCATGGTTAATTTCCTTTCGTGGCTTCGGGGTCGGCGCGCAGGTATCGTCCCAGGATGCGCTCCCAGCGTCCCTGCGCCTTGAAAATTTCTTCGAGAAGCTCCCGCACGGCGCCGCCTCCCCCCGGAAAGCGGCTCACGAAGTGGCAGCGCGATTTTACCTCTTCGTGTGCGTCCGCGGGGCAGGCGGCGAGCCCCGCCCGCGTGAGGATGGGCAAGTCTAGGATGTCGTCACCCATGTAGGCGATGCGCCCGGGCTCTTCCTTCGTTTCCGAAAGAACGCGCTCGAAGCCGGCCGCCTTGTCCACGACGCCTTGCCAGAGCAGGGAAATGTCCAGGTCCTCGGCGCGGCACTCCACGACGCGCGAGGTGCGGCCGGTGATTAGCCCTATTTTGAGGCCCTCGCGCAGCGCCCAGCGCATGGCCGAGCCGTCGCGCACGGAGAACATCTTCAGCTCCAGTCCCTCGGCGGCGCCGTCGGCGTTCGACTCGGCGTAGACGATGTCGCCGCGCGTCAGCACCCCGTCCACGTCGAGGAGGACGAGGGAGATGTTTCGGGCGCGCGAGGAAATATCTTGGCTAGGCGGCATGACGCTCTCCGATCATGGGTCGTGAACGGAATTTGTTTCTCTCGCACATTGTAACGACTACCACGGCAATAAGATATACGATTGAGGAACCTACGACCACCAGGGCCGCATGTTCGGGAAGGAAAGGCGAGCTCTCCAGATTTCCGGCTGATTTGTTGACCAGCGCTTCTTCCGCGATTTCTACGGCACGCGGGAAGCTCCACACGTTATTGGCGGTATATAAGGCTTGGTAGATCAATAGGGAAATCCCTCCCCATATTTTCAGCCGGAGCACGCTATACACGATGAAGCAAGCAAGAAACAGATGAAAAAACAGCAATCCCACTCCCATGGTACCAGTATAAACCTCATTGGCAAGAATGTATCGGGGAGTCTCGTTGCGGATTAGAGAAACGACAATTCGACTGGCGTCCCAGCTTTCTATTGTTCCCAGTATGATTAGAGGGACGCTTCTTTTCATGATGAATTGCGGCTCCACGAGTTTTGTGCGCTTCGGCCCTCTTGGGGTCTCGATAATTTCCGTTTGTATGCCCAATAAACGCTCGCCCGGCGTGAGGCGACCGAAGTGCGCCAGAGCGGCATATTCGATCAGCGTGAAAGCTATCGCGACAGGCCACGTTCCGAATTGTACTTTCAAAAGCCAAAACGCTATTAGGATGGCGCATTGGGCGATCAGAAGGTCTATGTAAAAAGCGGCGGCACGACGCCAAAGGGAAGGTTTCCTATTGATGGCGTCTTCCGATGAGTTTTGAAGTGCTTCTGCCACTGGTTCTCAAAAGCCGTCGTCGCGATCCATCTTATTAGAACAACTGCGTTCTCCACAGGTCATGGAGATGAAGAAGTCCTTCGAGCTTCCCGTGCTCGTCCACGACGGGGAGCGCCGTGATCTTTTTCTCCTCCATGAGCTTCAGGGCTTCGCCGGCGTGGTCCGAGGGCCGCACCGTCGTCGGGTTTCGTACCATGGCGCGCGACATGGGGGCGTCGGTGCCGCCCTTCCGCTGAAGGAAGCGCCGCAGGTCGCCGTCCGTGAAAATTCCCGCGAGCTTTTTCCCCGCCTTGTCGGTCACGAGGAGCGCGCCGAAACCCTTCTCGCTCATGACCGGCAGGCTTTCCTTCAGCGTGTCGTCGGGGCGCGCGACGGGAAGCACCTCGCCGGTGTGCATCAGGTCGGCCACTTTCATGAGGCGCTTTCCGATCTGGCCGCCCGGGTGGTATTTTGCGAACTTGTCCTCGTCGAGGCCGCGCCGCTCGAAGACCGCCACGGAGAGGGCGTCGCCCATGGCCATCGCCGCGGCGGTGGAGGCCATCGGCACGAGTGAGAGCGACGAGGCCTCCCGCTCGACGCCGGCGTCGAGCGCCGCGTCGCTTGCGCGGGCGAGCGAAGTGTCGGGCTTCGTGATGGATACGAGCTTTACGCCCAGGCGCTTCAGGACGCCGAGAAGCTCCAGAATCTCGCGCGTCTCGCCGCTCGCCGAGAGCGCCACGACGACGTCGCCCTCGGCCACCATGCCGGCGTCGCCGTGGAGCGCCTCCGCGGGATGGAGGTAGAGCGCGGGCGTTCCGGTCGAGGAGAGCGTCGCGGCGACCTTGCGCGCCACGAGGCCGCTCTTTCCCATGCCCGTCAGCACGACGCGGCCGCGGCAGGCGAGAATAATCTCGACGGCCTCGTCGAAGCGCGCGTCGAGCCGGGAGGCGAGCGCCTTGACGGCGCGCGCCTCGGCCTCGAGGACGGAGCGTGCGGTCTTCTGACTCAAGACTCCGCCTCCGCCGCAACGCGCGCGATGTGGGCGACCGCCTTCAGGAGGGCGGGAAGCTCGTCGAGAGCTATGGAGTTGGGGCCGTCCGAGAGCGCCTCCGCGGGGTTGTCGTGCACCTCCATGAAGAGGCCGTCCACGCCCACTGCGGCGCCCGCGCGCACGAGGTGCTTCGCGTACTGCACCATGCCGCCCGAGCAGCTCCCCGCGCCGCCCGGAAGCTGCAGGCTGTGCGTGACGTCGAACACGACGGGCACCTCCGCCTCCTCGCGTATGACTGGAAACGAGCGGAAGTCCACGACGAGGTTGTTGTAGCCGAAGGACGTGCCGCGCTCGGTAACCATAATCTTTTCGCTCCCCGCGGCGCGCGCCTTCGCCACGGCCTCCTTCACGTCCCAGGGGGAGAGGAATTGCCCCTTCTTGATGTTCACGGCTTTCCCGGTCTTGGCGGCCGCCACGATCATGTCCGTCTGGCGTGAAAGGAACGCGGGGATTTGCAGAACGTCGGCGACCTTCGCCACCGGCTCGGCCTCCTGCGGCGTGTGGAAGTCCGTAAGAATGCCGACGTCCACGACCTCTTTCACCTCGCCCAGGATTTCGACGCCGCCCTTGAGGCCGGGGCCCCGGAACGACGTGATGGACGTGCGGTTGGCCTTGTCGTAGGAGGACTTGAAGACGTAGGGGAGATTCAGGTCCTGGGCGATGCTCTGGATGGCGCGGGCCATCTTGAGCGCGTGCTCGCGGCGCTCGATCACACAGGGGCCCGCAAAGAGCACGGGGCGGGAGAGGTCGCTTCCGATGCGAACGGTGTCGGTGATGGAGAAGGAGTTTTTCATCGTCATGGCCGGGCGTGCCGTGGACACTCAGTATAGCACGCGCCGAGGGGGCGGCCAAGCGGGGTCGGGGCGTCACCGAATACGATTTCGGAAGAGTAGCCCTACCGCGCCTTCCTGTTCAGCGGCGTCCGAAGCCGCGCTCGATTTCCGCGAGCGGGTACCGGAGCAGCGTGGGGCGGCCGTGGGGGCAGGTGGCGGGGTTCTTGGTCTGATAGAGCCCGGCCAGGATCTCGCGCATCTTCGGCATGGAAAGCGTCATGTTCTTGGTCACGGCGGCGCGGCAGGCCATGGTGGCGATAAGGCGGTCGGTGTTCGGCTCCTTTCCGCCCTCTGAAGCGGAGCTGCTGCGGAGGGCGGGGTCGTCGGCGAGCGCGAAGACGACGTCGCGCACCAGGGCGTCGGCGTTGGCCTCGCCGAGAAGCGAGGGGACGGCGCGGATGCGGACCGTCGCCGCCCCGAAGGCCTCGGCCTCGAAGCCGAGCGCGGCGAGCGTCGCGAGCGCGCTGTCTTCGAGGGAAGCGGCCTGTTCAGCGGAGAGCTCGAGCACCAGCGGGAAAAGAAGCGCCTGACGCTCCATGCGCCGCGCCTCGAAGGAGGCGTGCAGGCTTTCGTAGAGCACGCGCTCGTGCGCCGCGTGCTGGTCGAAGAGGAGAAGTCCCTCGTCGTCCTGCGCCACGATGTAGGTGCCCGCGTACTGCGCGAGCGGCTCTGGAAATTCCGTCCCGCCGACGAGGCGGGGCGGCGCTTCCGCCAAGAATTTTTCGGGCGCGGCGGCCAGCTCGACCGGGTCCTGGGGGCGGGAGGTCATGGAATCGGGCGCGGCGCGCTCGCGGATGGAGGAGCTCGCGGGCCGCTGCACCGGGCTCGCCGTGGAGGCGGTGCGATCCGGCGCCTGTACCGGCGCGTGCGTCGGGCTCTTTCTGGAAAACACGGCCCGCGGGCCGAGCGCTTCGCCTACGGCGAGCTCGATCAGGCGGAAGACGGCGCTTGAGTCGCGGAAGCGCACCTCGGCCTTCGTCGGGTGGACGTTTACGTCCACGGCCTCGGTCGGGGCTTCGAGGAAGAGGACCGCGCCCGGGTAGCTTCGCGCGGGGAGATTGGGGTAGGCGCGGAGAAGGGCGCCCGTGAGCAGCCGGTCCTGGACGGGGCGGCGGTTGACGAAGAAGTGGAGCGTGTCGCGGTTCGGCAGCGGCGACTGGGGCGGGGTGGCGAACCCTTCGACCGCGAGGAGTCCCTCCCGCGCCTTGAGGGGCACGAGGCCGGCGGCGAGGTCGCGCCCGAGCACCTGCACCATGCGCTCCTTGAGCGTTTCGACGGGAGGGCAGTCGAGCATGGTTTTGCGCTCGCTCCGGAGCGTCACGTGCACCCCGGGGTGCGCGAGGGCGAGGCGCGAGACCGCGGCCGCGATGCGGCGCGCCTCGGTCTGGGGCGTGCGAAGGAATTTCTTGCGGGCGGGGGTGTTGAAGAAGAGGTCGCGCACCTCGACCTCGGTGCCCGGCCGCGCCGCCGCCGGGCGGACGGCCGGCGCGGTGCCTCCTTCGAGGACGGCCTCGACGCCCTCGCTCTCTCCCCGGGGCGTCGAGAGGAGCCGCACGCGCGCGACCGAGGCTATGGAGGGAAGCGCCTCGCCGCGGAAGCCGAGCGAGCGGATCTTTTGCAAATCCTCCGGCGAGGAAATCTTGCTAGTCGCGTGGCGCTCGAAGGCGAGCGCGGCGTCCTCGCTTCCTATGCCGCAGCCGTCGTCGCGAACCGAGACGAGCCGCGCGCCGCCCCCCTCGATGCGCACGTCGATGCGCCGCGCCCCGGCGTCGAGGGCGTTTTCGATAAGCTCCTTGACGACCGAGGCCGGCCGCTCCACGACCTCGCCCGCGGCAATCTGCCGCACGAGCGCCTCGGGAAGTTTTTGGATGCGCGGCAACGGCTGCTTGTCCGGTATAAAAACGTTATCCCGAAAGAAGCGTCGGTGTAATCGCGTCCCGGAAACCGATGAGGCCCGGGAACATCAGGCCCGAGTATAGCGCGTACGGAGAGATTGCGTCAAACGCCCGTCCGCGCCTTTTCGGGTTTGATGAGGTTCCCCTGCGGGCGAGTCCCTACGAGGGGGCGGCCGCTCCGTCTTCGAAAAGTTTTTGCGCCTTCCGGAATTTCTCGACGTTGCGGCTCAGCGAGCCGCGCATCAGGGCTGAGATCACCGCGGCGCTGTCCGCCCCCGCTTCCCAGATCTCGGAAACGTTTCGAGGCGTTATGCCGCTGATGGCCACGAGGGGCAAGTCGATGCGCCGCTTGATGTGGCGAATCACGTCCGGCCCCAGGAGGCGCCGGCTGCTCGGCTTGGTTTTAGTCTCGAAGATGGGGCCGATGGCTATGTAATCCATCCCGCCGCTCCGCACGGCCTGCAGGGCTTCCTTGAGCGAGTGAGTCGAATACCCGATGATGGATTTTTTCCCCAGGATTCTTCGCGCCTCCTTCGGTGGGATGTCGCTGTCGCCCAGGTGAACGCCGTCGGCGCCCACCGCGAGCGCGACGTCCACGCGGTCGTTTATCAAAAGCGTGACGCCGAGCCGCCGCGCCGCGGACGCCGCGCCCAGGGCCTGCTCGTAGAAGCCGCGCCCCGCGAGCGCGTGGTCGCGCATCTGGACGAGCGGGAATCCCTCGCGCGCGAGCGCCCGCACGAGTGCGGCGTGGCTTCGGGCGCGCGCCAGCTTGAGGTCGGTGATGGGATAGAGACGCGGCAGCCTGAGCCGCCGCCCCATGGACCGGGCCTTGCGGGAAAAGCTGCGGCACATCGTCGCTCAGGCTCTCGGGCCTGTCCCGGGGGGCGTGCCCGGGGCTTGCCCCGGCGCCGCCCGTGCGAGCAGGGAGAGCGCGAACTTTTCCAGGGCGACGCGGTTGGGCAGGGCGCTCGTCTTGAGCGCGCGGTCGGTTTGAAAACATGCCTCGAGCGCCCGGTTCAGCTCGGAAGAGGAGAAAGTCTTCACCTGCCGCAGGAATTTGTCCCCGTAGAATCGGACGCCCAGGTCCTGCAAGATCGCGCGCTCGTCATGCCCCTGGTCAAGAAGCACGCGTCCCTTGAGAAGCTTCCGCACGTGGCTCGCCATGAGGACGACGAGGCCGACTGGGCTCTCACCCCGCTCGAGCAGCCGCTTGAGGACGCGCAGCGCGGCGTCGCCGTCGCGCGCGCCCAGGGCGTCCGTGAGGTCGTACCATGCGAAGTCCCGCGACGCGACGGCGACCCGTCGGAGCGTTTCGGCGGCAAGCGTCTTTTCCTCCGGGGCGTAGAGCAGCGCTTTCTCGACCTCCTCCACCAAAAGCGCCGTCTTCGTGCCGACCGTGTCGAGGAGCATGTCGAGCGCTCCGGGGGCGAAGCGCGCGCCGCGCTTGCGGGCGTAGCTCTCGAGCCACGTGCGGAGCGCCGGCTCGCGCAGCGGCTCGCACTTGACCCACGCCACGGGGCCGGCGGCCTTCCGGGCGTGTTTTTTGCAAACAAGCGCGAACTTGAGGCGCTCGTCGGGCGCCTTCCACTCCAGGACCAGCAGCGAGGAAGGAGAGGGAGAGGCGAGGTACGCTTCGACCGGTTCGGCGTCGGAGCGGGCCAGCCTCTTGTCCATGTCCATCACGAGCATCTGGGCGGGAGTCCACATCGGAGCCGCCCGCGCCTCCGCGCAGAGCGCTGCCAAATTCTTGATCTCGCTTCGGTCGAGGAAGCGCACATCCGCGTCGCCGTGCGCTTCGCGCAGGCGCTCGGCGAGCGTCCGGCGCACCTGGCGCCGAAAGTAGTCGTCTTCGCCCGCGAGCACGTAGACGGAGGCGAACGCTTCCTTTGCCGCGCGCGCACCACGGGCTCCTCCCAGGAAATCCAGGCATGAAAGCGTCGGCATGCTCAGAAACCCTGCGTGATGGTGGCGACGAGGGTCTCGGCGAAGTTCGCGGCGATATCCTCGATGGCGTCAATCTCCTGGTTGTAGTAGTCGGTGATGCTTTCCGGGGACTCGTACTCGCTCCGGAAAGTGAAGCTCTGGCTTTCCCACAGCGCATTGTGCGTTTTGTTGTCCAGCAGCGAGGCCCGCATCTGGATCGTTACCTGATAGCGGTTGGCCTGGGTCTGGTCGTTGAAGCCGACGGGAATGACCGTGAAACCGATAATGGTGCC
Organism: Acidobacteriota bacterium; assembly: GCA_020349885.1. NCBI lineage: Bacteria > Pseudomonadati > Acidobacteriota > Acidobacteriota bacterium. Next base: position 1,023,958 of record CP070701.1, on the reverse strand, counting down.
TTCAAGCACCGCGTCGGCCTCGCTCCAGGAATTTTCGATCTCTAGCTTGGCCCGGACGGTGAACTCGCGCTGGACGTGCTCCGTGAGGCGCTGCTCGAGCTCGAAGCGCGGGGTCTCGTTCTCGAAGTAGGGAATGTGAACCGTTTTCACATGCGGGGGAAGAAGCGAGCCCGTGCCGGCAAGCCGGTAGCCGCAGCCGGGGGCGAGAAGGAGCGCCAGGGCCGCAAGCGCGGCCGCGGGGGAGCGCAGGCGCCTCATCGCCCGGCCCTACGCTTGATGTAAAGCTTGCGCGCCCGGTCGCGCAGGGGGCGGGGCACCTGGAAATTCGAGGCGAGCTCCCGCAGCTCTTTCTGGGGCATCGATGCGAGAAGCCGAAGTGCCGTGGGTTGCGGCGTGCGGGGGTGGCGGATGAGCCCGTAGCACACGGCCGGGCGGGGTCGCCACTTGGGGGAACGGGCGACGGCGTCGAGCACCTGGCCCGAAAGGTTCGGGTAGTGCAGGATGAAGAGCACGTCTTCCTCGACCAGCGCGGGGTTGCGCAGGAGCGCCTTCAGCACATCGACCGAGTCCATCCTTCGTACGGCCTTGACGATGCCGCGCTGGGGAATTTTGGCGAGGGCGATTTTTTCGCCGAGCGACATGTCGCCGAACTTTTCCTCCAGGAGATTCTCTGCGGCGTGGCGCACCGCCGGCTCCACGCGAAGGTTCGACATCACGCCCACCAGCTCCCGCCAGTAGAGATGGTAGACGTACTTTTGCGCCACCATCTTCGGCGTGGCCGGGTTGTTGACGACGCCGACCTGCACCTTGTGGAGCGAAATCCACGGGTGGTGGTCGACGATGGAGGTGACAATTTCTTCTGTCAGGTCCTGGCGGCGCAGCAGGCGCACCACGTCGTCGGGCGAAAGGTCGTGCCGCTGCACCCAGGCGTGGACTTCTCCGCACGGTGCGGAGGCGATGTCAGGGGCGGCTTCGTTCCTCGCGGCTTCCGGCATTCCTTAAAAATCTAGATTTTTGAGAATGTCCAGGATCACGATGACGCCCATGAGGCTTATCAAGAACACAAAGCCCACCTGCGTGAGGCGCTCCTTGAGCGCGAGGCTGAGGTCGCGCCGCCTGAGGCCCTCGATGAGCAGGAAGAAAAGGTGGCCGCCGTCGAGCAGGGGAATGGGCAGGAGATTGATAATCCCGAGGTTGAGGCTCAGGAAGGCGAGGAAATAGATATAGTGCGCGGACGACGCGCGGGCGGCGGCGCCGGAGAATTTCGCAATGTCCACGGGGCCCGACATGGTGCGGAGCGACAGGCGGCCCGTCACGAGTTTTCGGACGGCCTCAAAGAAAAAAACCGTCGTCTCGCCCATCCACCGCCCGCCCGCCGCAAGCGCGGCGGGAAAAGCGTAGCGCCGAAGCGTCGTGGGCGGGTTTTCGAGGACAACGCCGAGGTAGCCCTTCCCCTCGCGTTCGGAGAGCGCCACGTCCACCTCGAAGCGCTTCCCCTGCCGCTCGATGGTAAGGGCGACCGGCTCGCCCGGTGCGTGCGCCGAGATGAGTTCTTTTCCGCGCTCGTAGTGGAACACGGGGGTTCCGTCCACGGCGGAAAGAAGGTCGCCCGGTTGAAGGCCCGCGTCTTGGGCGGCGTATCCTTCCTGCGTTTCGAGAACGCGGAAGGGAAGAGCCGGCTCCAGGCCGACCTCGCCGATGCGGTAGCGGTCGGTCTCGTCGATGTGGATCGTCTCTTCGTATCGCGCCCCCTCCCGCTCCCACACAATGGGAAATGCCCGCCCCGGATTGAGCAGTATCTTTTTCTTGAGCGCATCCCAGTCGGCGACGGCTTCGCCGTCCAGGGAAAGAACGAGGTCGCCTTCCTGGAGGCCGGCCTCAAGCGCCGGAGAGTATTCGTGGAGGTAGCCGACGACCGGCGGCTCTTGAAGGTAGGCGGGCTCCTCGACGCCGAGCGTGTAGACGACCACGATTAAGACGTAGGCGAGGAGGAGGTTGGTGCCGGGGCCGGCCAAGTAAATCTTCGCGCGCTCCCATCGCGTGCGCGAGCCGAACTCGCGCGGCGAGCCGCGAAGCTCCTCATCCGGCTCCTCGCCGAGAAGCTTCACGTAGCCGCCGAGGGGAATGAGGCTTACGCGGTAATCGGTCTCGCCGATGCGCTTTCCAAAAAGGCGCGGACCGAATCCGAAAGAGAACGTCTCGACGCCCACGCCCGTGCGCCTCGCCACGAGGAAGTGGCCCGCCTCGTGGAGAAAGATCAAGACGCCGAGCGCCACCGCGGCCCAGAAGATGTTCCAGAGGATGTTTATTACTTGGGGGTTGAGCATTACCATGTATTTTCCCGCATCCTCTCCCCGCATGCAACCGCGTCTGGACCCGCGGCCGGGGCAGGATTTTTTCAGGAATCTCCCTTTATGATAAAATAACACTCACTGCTCTTTTTAACAATGTTATCCCATGGACCGCAACTGCCGGGAAATTTCCTCTGAGGAGCGCCCGTTTTATGCCGAACCGTGACGACCGTCGCCGCACGATCTGGGTGAAGGAAGGGGATTCGCGCGTCGTCCAGGTCATCGACCAGCGAAAGCTTCCGCACGCCTACGAGGTCCTGGACCTGACGACGGCGGACCAGGCGGCGGCCGCCATCAAGGAAATGGCCGTCCGGGGCGCGGGGCTCATCGGGGTCACGGCGGGCTACGGCATGTACCTGGCCGCGCTGGAGGCCCCACGCGACGGCTCGTTCGACGAGTACTTCCTCCAGGCCGGAGAGCGGCTCAAGGCGACCCGGCCGACCGCCGTCAACCTTGCGCGGGCCGTGGAGCGCCAGATCGAGGCCGTCCGAGCCGCCCGCTCCGCCGAGGAGAAGGTGAGCGCGACCTTCGAGACGGCCCAGGAAATTGTGCGGGAGGACGTGGACTGCTGCCGCCGGATCGGCGAGCATGGATTGGAAATCGTCGAGAAGATGAGCCGCGAGAAGAAAGGCGAGCCCGTTAACATATTGACGCACTGCAACGCGGGCTGGCTGGCCTTCGTGGACCGCGGCACGGCCACGGCCCCGGTCTACGCCGCCGTGGAAAAAGGAATCAAGGTTCACGTGTGGGTGGAGGAGACGAGGCCCCGCAACCAGGGCGCCGGCTTGACCGCCTGGGAGTTGAAAGAATTCGGCGTGCCCCACGACATCATCGTGGACAACGCCGGCGGCCACGTCATGCAGCTTGGCCTGGTGGACCTGGTCATCACCGGCACCGACCGCACCACCGTCACGGGCGACGTCTGCAACAAGATCGGAACCTACAAGACGGCGCTGGCCGCCCGCGACAACGGCGTTCCGTTTTACGTCGCGCTCCCTTCCTCGAGCATCGACTGGCGGGCGAGGAACGGAATCAAGGAAATTCCCATCGAGGAGCGCGACCCGGACGAGGTCACCCACGTCGAGGGGACTCTCGACGGAAAGATAGTAAAAATTCGCACGGCGCCGGAGGGCAGTCCGGCGAGGAATTACGCCTTCGACGTGACTCCGGCGAGACTGGTCACGGGCCTGATTACGGAAAGAGGCGTCTGCCCGGCGAGCGAGGACGGCATCTTGAGCCTGTTCCCCGAGCACCGGCAACGCCCTAATTGAAAGGAGAAAATTAGTATGGCCGACGTGGACGCGAGAAAGGAAGCCAAGAACTTTTACACGGACGTTCCAATGAAGAGCGAGCCCTTCTTCCTTCGGGGGTCCAATTCCCTCGACTGGGGGATGAAGAACCGGCTCTCCCGGATCTTCCGCCCGGATACCGGAAGGACCGTTATGCTGGCCGTCGACCACGGCTATTTCCAGGGCCCCACGACGGGCCTTGAGCGCGTCGACGTCACGATCGTCCCACTGCTTCGCTACGCCGACACGCTCATGCTGACCCGCGGCATCCTGCGCTCCGTGATCCCCCCGACGTTCACCAAGGGGATCGTCCTGAGGGCGAGCGGCGGCCCGAGCATCCTGAAGGAGCTCTCGAACGAGCGGCTCGCCCTGGACATCGAGGACGCCGTCCGGCTCAACGCCGCCGCGCTCGCGGTCCAGGTGTTCGTCGGGGGCGAGTACGAGACCCAGTCGATTCGCAACATGACGCGCCTCGTGGACATGGGGAACCGCAACGGGATTCCCGTTCTGGCGGTCACGGCCGTCGGCAAGGACATGACGCGGGACGCGAAGTACCTGCGCCTGGCGTGCCGGATGTGCGCCGAGCTGGGGGCCTCCTACGTCAAGACGTACTACGTGTACGAGGGGTTCGAGACCGTCGCGGCGTCCTGTCCCGTTCCCATCGTCGTCGCGGGCGGAAAGAAGGTGCCGGAGCTCGACGCCCTGAAGTTCGCCTCCGCCGCGGTGCAGGAAGGGGCGCTGGGTGTGGACATGGGCCGGAACATTTTCCAGTCCGAGGCCCCCGCCGCCATGATCCAGGCGGTGCGGAAGGTCGTCCACAAAGGGGAAAAACCCGACAAGGCACACGATTTCTACCTTACCGTGAAGCGGAAGACGGCGGGGAAGAAGAAGGGGCGGTAAACCCGAAGGGACAGATGGAAAACAAGTGGTCGGAACGCGAGGCGTCCGAATTCACCGAGCGCTACGGCGCCCGGTGGGGGACGGACCTCGCGCTGAGAACTTACTCCAGCCGCCTGCTCGGCGGTGAGGAAGGCCTCGTGCTCCACGGCGGGGGAAACACCTCGGTCAAAAGCACGCACACCGACCTCCTGGGCGAGAGCGTTCCCGCCGTCTTCGTCAAGGCTTCCGGTTGCGACATGTCGCGGGCCGAGCCCGAGGATCATCCGGGAATGGCTCTCGAGCCGCTTCGGAAGCTGCGCGCCCTGCCGGAGCTGTCGGACGACGCCATGCTCGGCGAGCTCCGCTCCCGCCTTCTCCATTTCCAGTCCCCCACGCCGTCCATCGAGGCGCTGGTGCATGCCTTCCTGCCTCCCAAGTACATCGACCACGCCCACCCCGACGCGATTCTTGCTCTGACGAATCAGTCCGGCGGCGAGAAAATTCTCCGGGACGCGCTGGGGAAAGAGGTGATCGTGCTGGGCTACGTCCGGGCCGGCTTCGAGCTCGCCAAAAAGGCCGCGGCCGCCTTCGAGAAAAACCCGAAGGCCGCGGGCATGGTCTGGATGCACCACGGCATCGTGACCTGGGGGGAGACGGCGCGGGAGTCTTACGACAAGATGATTTCCCTTGTGACTCGGGCCGAGAAATATCTTGCGAAGCACGCCGCGCCTTCTTTCAAGACTTCTACGTCCCTCGAAGCGGCGCAGGAGCGGCTGGGCGAGACGGCCCCCGTCCTTCGGGGACTTCTGGCCCGGCCGTTGAAGAATCCCGACAGGCCCTACCGCCGCGTTATCCTCCGGCCGCTCCTCGACCGCGAGGTTCTGAGCCTCGTGGACTCGGAGCGCGGCAAGGAGATCGTGCTCTCTCCGCCGCTCACGCCCGACCACCTGATTTTCACGAAGGCCTTTCCCCTTTGGATCGACGCGCCCGCCTACGGCGATCCCGGGGCGCTTAAGAAACAACTCTCCGAGGCGGTCGCCGGCTACGCGAAAGAATACGACGCGTACGTTGCCCGGAACGCCAAGCGGACGAAGAAGGAAATTTCTCGCTCCGATTCCATGCCCCGCGTGGTACTGCTTCCGGGACTCGGGGCGCTGTGCGCGGGCGGGGATTCTTCCGAAGCCGCCATCGCTTCGGACATCACGGCCCGCACCCTCGCGGCCAAAAGCCGCATCGCGGCGATGGGTTCTTACCGGGGACTGCCGGAAGAGCATCTTTTCGACATGGAGTACAACCTGTTCCAGCGCGCGAAGCTCGCTTCCCGGGAGAAAGAGCTTCCCCTTAGCGGCCACGTCGCACTCGTCACCGGTGCGGCTGGGGCCATCGGCTCCGGCATATGCCGCGGGCTTCTCAAGGAGGGGTGCCACGTGGCCGCAACTGACTTGCCCGGCTCCGCCCTCGACGGCCTGGTGGACGAGCTGAGGGCGGGGTTCGCAGACCGCGTTATCGGCGTTCCCCTCGACGTGACGGACCCGGCCTCGGTTTCCCGGGGCGTGGAGGCCGTCGTCCGGACGTGGGGCGGCGTGGACATCGCCGTGGTGAACGCCGGGGCAGCCGCGGTGGCTTCCCTCGCGGAGATGGACGTGGAAAAGTTTCGCAAGCTGGAGCGGGTTAACGTGGAAGGAGCACTTCTAGTGCTCCGCGAGGTGGCGCGCCATTTCGAGCTTCAGGGTACCGGCGGGGACGTTATTTTGGTTTCCACGAAGAACGTGTTTGCGCCCGGCGCGAAATTCGGGGCCTACAGCGCGACCAAGGCCGCCGCCCACCAGCTGGGCCGCATCGCGAGCCTCGAGCTGGCTCCCATAGGGGTGCGCGTGAACATGGTGGCCCCGGACGCGGTCTTCGCGGACGGCGACCGCAAGTCCGGCCTGTGGCAGGAGGTGGGGCCCGACCGCATGCGCGCGAGAGGCCTCGACGAAAAGGACCTTGAGGAGCACTACCGCAACCGCAATCTTCTCAAGGCGCGAATCACGGCCGACCACGTTGCGAACGCCGTGCTGTTCTTTGCGACGCGGCAGACCCCTACGACCGGCGCCACGCTTCCCGTGGACGGCGGGCTTCCCGACGCCACGCCCCGCTGAGCCTCGATTCATGCAGACCGGCGACACCATTGCGGCGCTCTCGACGCCCCGCGGCGTGGGCGCGCTGGCCGTCCTGCGGGTGAGCGGCGCGGAGGCGCGCTCCCTAGTCGAGCGGCTCATGGCTCCGGGCGGGACGGCCGATTTCCCCGTTCAGAGACCTTTCCTCGCCGAGCTTCGGTGGAAGGGAAAATCTCTCGACCGGGCGCTGGTCACGTACTTCCGGGCACCGCGCTCGTTCACGGGCGAGGACGTCGTGGAAATCTCGTGCCACGGAAGCCCTTACGTTGCGGAGCGGATTCTCGAGGCCCTCTACGAGGCCGGCGGCCGCCCCGCCGAGCCGGGGGAATTCTCTTTTCGCGCGTTCCTCCACGGCAAGCTGGACCTCGCGCAGGCGGAGGCTCTGAACGATTTGATCCGCGCCCGCACCGAGTTTGCCGCGCAGGCGGCGCGCGCGCAGATGGAGGGAAAACTTTCCGGAGAGATCGGCGCGGTGCGGAACCTTCTTGTCAGCGTTTTCGGGCGCCTGAGCGCCGCCGTGGACTTCGTGGAGGAGGACGTGGACTTCGGCTCGGTGGAGGAGGAGATGGAAGAGCTCGCCGGGCGCCTCGCGCGCCTTCACGCGAGCTACGAGCGGGGCCGCCTTCTGCGCGAGGGGGCCTGCGTCGCGCTGGTGGGCGCTCCGAACGTCGGAAAGTCCACGCTTTTCAACCGCCTCGTGGGGCGCGACCGCGCCATCGTCACGGACGTGCCGGGAACGACGCGCGACGCGGTGAGCGAGACGGTGGACGTGGGCGGACTCGCCGTGACGTTTTTCGACACGGCCGGCATGCGAAAGGCGCGCGGCCGCGTGGAGCGGGAGGGCGTCCGCCGGAGCGAGCAGGCCGTTCGGGAGACCGACCTGCTCCTGGTCCTCCTCGATTCCTCGCGCGGGCTCACGGCGCGGGACACGGCTGTTTTGGAAGAGACCCGAAACCGCTCCCATGTAACCGTCTGGAACAAGTGCGACTTGAAGCCCGCCTCCCCGTCCAAGTCGAAAAAAGGCGCCGCGTTCGAGGAGTTCCGGCTCGCGGACGCGCCGCGGATATCCGCGAAAACCGGCGAGGGCCTCGATGCCCTCGAACGGCTGCTCGAGGAGAAACTTGTGGGAGAGCCGCCGCGCGGCGACGAGCTCCTGCTGACCAACGCCCGCCACCGCGATCTTGTGGGGCGGGCCCGGGAGGCCGTCGAGCGGGCGGGCGCCTCGCTCAAAGCCCGCATGTCCGAAGAGCTCGTCGCCTCCGACGTGCGCCTCGCCATCCAGTCGCTGGGAGAGCTCACGGGCGTCATCACGACCGAGGACGTGCTCGACTACGTGTTCGGAAACTTCTGCATCGGGAAGTAAGAGGGAGCGCCCGCCGGAAGGAGGGGGCAGGGCGTTTTTCTTTTAATGCTAAGACCGCTCGATGCGGATGAGGCGCTCGCGGGCGATGTTTTTGAGCGAGCGCGCGTCGCCGAGAACGCGGCCCACCACGTTCACCTCGCTCGCCGGAACGGGATCGTCGCCCGTGCTCGCGGGCGTGGGACCGAAGAAAATGGCCAGCGCCTCGCCCGGCGGCCAGTAACCGATGTCGCCGACCTTGACCTCGAGCGTCGCCGTGTCGTCGGCGGACTGGCGGACGGGGACGCTAAAATAGAATTCATCGCCCCACGTGCTGATTGAGGCTTCGATGGGAAGCGCCTCGGCGACGGCCCTGGCGCATGGGGTGTCGGAAAGCTCGGCGTCCAACGTTACCGATCCCACGACGACGCGGATTGGTGTCGGCATTGTTTTTTTCAGTGCTTTCTACTTGTTGGTAGGCGCGGCGGCGCTTGGCGTGGAGGCGGGCTTGGCGGCGCCGGACCCGCCTTCACCCTCGCTCTGCTCGAAAACGGAATCGCGCATTCCCTCCTTGATGTCACCCGCGCGATAGGCTTTCACCAGGGCCTCCACCACTTTGGGATCATACTTCGAGCCGCGCAGCTCGTAAATTTTGGCCGTCGCGTAATCGAGCGTAAACGCTTTCTGGTAGGGGCGCTCCGTCGTCATGGCGTCGAACGTGTCGGCCACGGCGATGATGCGGGCGATGAGGGGAATGTTATCGCCGCTTACCCCAGTGGGATAGCCGCCTCCGCTGTAGCGCTCATGGTGGTAGCGGATGGCGCCCACAACGTCCCGGAGGGGCTCGATTTGCGCCATGATGCGCGCCCCTTTTTCCGGGTGCTGCTTCATGATTTCGAACTCTTCGTCGTCGAGCTGGGAAGTCTTTCCCAGAATGGCGTCCTCGATGCCGATTTTTCCCACGTCATGAAGAAGGGCCCCGATGCGCACGCGCTTCAGTTGCTCGGCATCGAAGCCCAGGTGCTTAGCGATGGCCATGGAGTAGCGGGTGACGCGCTCGGAGTGGCCGCTCGTATAGGGGTCCTTTGCGTCGATGGCCGCCGTGAGCACGCGGATGGTTCCCATGAACATCTTTTGGTTTTCTTCGGACATGCGTGTTAAGCGCTCGATGGAAGCCTCCATGTCCGACGCCATTTTATTGAAGGTGTCGGCCAGGACGCCGATTTCGTTTCGGGCGCGCACGGAGACGCGCGTGGAGAAATCCCCCGACGCAATCCGCCGCGCGCTTTCCGTGAGGCTTCGAAGCGGGTTCGTCAGATAGCGCGCCAAAAGCGCCGAGGCCACGACGGCAATCCCGAGCACGGCGAGGCTGATGTGGAGGGCGGCTCGGCGCATGTCGCGAATGGCGGCGTAGGCTCTTGCCTGCTCGATTTCGACCAGAATGCCCCAGCCCAGCGCCGGAATCGTGGTGAACGTGCCGACCATCGGCTCCTTGGAGATGTCGGGTTGATCCGGACCCTCGCGGCGAACCGCGCGCTCAAAGGGGATCGTGGTCGATGCGCGTGTATTGGGGGAGCGCCGCATGGCTTCAAGGAACGACTCCAGCAGGGGATGGCCGGGCGGCAACTCGGACGCGCCGCTCCGCAGCGCGGTGGTCACGAGGGCGCGCCCCTCGTGATCCACGATGTGGAGGGTGAAGCCCGACGTCAGCGCGCGCTGTTTGGCGGCTTGGACGATGCTTTCGAGGCTTACCACGGTGGCGAGCGCTCCGACCTTTCGCTCACGGATATGAAGCGGGAAGCCCATAATGAGAATGGGCGTCAGGTCTTGTTCCAGGAAAAACGGCTTACTCACGAAGGTGCGGTCCTGTTGCGCCTCCCGGCTGGCTTGAAGGATCTCCTTCTCAAGAGGCGGGCTGAGCGTTTCAAAGAGCGTGGCGTCCCAGGACCTTTCCTCAAGATTGGAGAGACGAATGTAAAGCATATCGCGTCCCAGATACCTCTGGAGGAACTTGGTCTGGGCCGCTTTGTCGAACATGCTGCGTGCGCCGACCACCTCGCCGCCCCACTCAAAGGCCGTGTTGATTTGCTCCACCTGGGCCTCTATGCGGTCGAAAAAAAGCTCGATCTCGCTTGACAGGGAGGACGCCGCAAGCATCTGGTACTCCTTCAAGTTGAGTTGCAGGGAATCTTTATTGATCGTGACCAGTCGCCATGTCGCGTACGCCAGCGGCACCATGGCCACCAGCACCATCATGCCGAGCAGCGAATAGACGAGTTTGCTCCAGCGAGAAACTTTTATCGGCTCTTCCTGTAACACGCCACTTTCCTTGCTTTATGTTATTTTTTTATGGTAGTCATAAAGGGCGAAAAAAGCAACTCCGACCCGGTGCGCGGAGCCGCTTTTCGGGGGAGACGGGACCGCTCGCATTTACTTTTTCGATGCAAAGGATTATCATGGGTTCGCCATGGTTGAAGATACCCGACTGCTGAAGCAGATGAATCTCTTTAAGGATTTTTCCGCACTGGAAATGGTGCAGATCTCGCGCGTCGTGACGTACCAGAAAGTCAAGCGCGGGGATGAGGTCGTGGTGGAGGACACGCAGGCCGGCGCGCTCTACATCATCAAGTCGGGAACCTTTGCGGTGACGAAGGAGATCAACGGCGACCGGAAGCTTTTGGGCACCCTCGGCCGCGGCGATCACTTCGGAGAGGTTTCTCTTATCGACCACAAGCCCCGCTCCGCCACCGTCACGGCCACCGAGGACGGTGGTCTTCTTAAGATCAGCAAAAAGGATTTTGAGGAACTTCTCAAGCAGGACGCCAAATTGGAGAAAAAGCTCTACGGCGCGTTCCTCCTGGACCTTTGCCAGAAGCTGCGCCGTACGAACGACTACTACATTCTGGCGCTTTAATCGGGCGCGGCATCTTTTGACGAGGAATGCTGTTCTGCTGACTTGTCCCGCAGAGCGAGGATCCTTGACCCCGCCATGGCGGGATGGGGATTTGCGCAGGCAAGTAACGGCGGAGCCGTTCCTTTCTCGCCTTCTATCATGAACTTCCGCCTCCATGCGCCCTATGGTCCCTGCGGGGACCAGCCGCAGGCCATTCAGGACCTTGCGGAAGGCATCCGTGAAGGGCGGCGCGACCAGGTTCTCCTCGGCGTCACCGGCTCCGGAAAAACCTACACCATAGCCAAGATTGTGGAGGCGGTGAACCGCTCCACCCTCGTGATCGCCCACAACAAGACGCTCGCGGCGCAGCTCTTTCAGGAATTCAAGGAATTCTTTCCCGAAAACGCCGTCGAGTATTTCGTCTCCTACTACGACTACTACCAGCCTGAGGCCTATCTTCCCGTGACGGACACCTACATCGAGAAAGACGCGCGCATCAACGAGGACATCGACCGCCTTCGCCACTCGGCTACCCGCTCGGTGTACGAGCGCCGCGACGTGCTCATCGTCGCGAGCGTTTCCTGCATCTACGGACTGGGCTCTCCGGAGTCTTACTACGCCCAGCGCCACCTCGTGCAGGTCGGACAGAAGATGGGGCGCGAGGAGTTTTTGAATCTTCTCGTCTCGCTCCAGTACAGCCGCCAGGACGCCTTCCTCGAGCGCGGCTCCTTCCGGGCGCGCGGGGATACGGTGGAGGTGCTTCCCTCCTACGGAGACGCGGCGTATCGGCTTGAGTTTTTCGGGAGCGAGCTGGACGCCATTGCCCGCGTGGATCCCCTGAGCGGTCGGCGCATGGAAAACGTGGAAAGAATTTCCATTTATCCGAAAACGCATTACGTCACGGGGCCCCATGGGCTGGACGACGCCCTGGCTTCCATCCGCCTCGAGCTCGGCCTGCGCCTCGAGGAGCTGCGCCGTCAGGAGAAAGCGCTCGAAGCGGAGCGCCTCGAACGGCGCACCCTCTACGACCTCGAAATGCTGCAGGAGCTCCAATACTGCCACGGCATCGAGAACTATTCGAGGCATTTCGACGGACGTGCGCCCGGAGAGCCGCCGTATACGCTTCTCGATTATCTCCCCGAAGACTTTCTTCTCATCGTGGACGAGAGCCACCAGAGCCTGCCCCAGCTGCGGGGCATGTTCGAGGGCGACCGCTCCCGCAAAAGCGTCCTGGTCGAGCACGGGTTCCGCCTGCCTTCGGCGCTTGACAACCGCCCCCTTCGCTTCAAGGAGTTCGAGCGCAAGCGCGGCCAGACCGTCTTCGTCTCCGCCACGCCCGGGCCATACGAATTGAAGCTGACGAAGGGTGAATTTGCCGAGCAGGTCATACGCCCGACGGGCCTGATGGATCCCGAGATCGAGGTGCGCCCCGTCGAGCGCCAGGTGGACGACCTTCTCCACGAGGTGCGCGAGCGCGTGAGACGGAAAGAGCGCGTTCTCGTCACCACGCTCACGAAGAGGATGGCCGAGGAGCTCAAGCGCTACTACGAGAACGTGGGGGTCAGGGTGAAATACCTGCATTCGGAAGTGGACACGCTGGAGAGGGTGGAGATTCTGCGGGGCCTGCGAAAGGGGGACTTTGACGTGCTCGTCGGCGTGAATCTTCTTCGCGAGGGACTGGATCTGCCCGAGGTTTCCCTCGTGGCCGTCTTCGACGCCGACAAGGAGGGTTTTCTCCGCTCCACGACGGCGCTCATCCAGACGGCGGGGCGCGCGGCGCGCAACGTGCGCGGCAAGGTTCTTCTGTACGCCTCGACCGTGACGCGCTCCATGCGGGACGCGATGGAGGAAACCACGCGCCGCCGCCGCAAGCAGCTGGCGTACAACCGGGAGCACGGCATCACGCCGCGCTCGATCGAGAAGCCCGTCTCGGAGGTGCTGGGGAGCGCCGCCGCCACGGATTATTACAAGCTCCCGCCGCCCCTGGAACGCCCGGCGCGGAAACGGAGGGGGCGCGCCGCCGCGTCCGTTCGGGAAAAGCCTGCCCCGAGCCCTGAAGAGGGGGCGGCCGCCTACGGGGACACGCAGGGCGCCGAGAAAGAGCTCGGCCGCCTGGAGCGCGAGATGCGCGCCTGCGCGGAGCGCCTGGAGTTCGAAAAGGCCGCCGCCATCCGCGACCAGATCAAGGCTCTGAAGGCGCAGGTCATGTTTGCCTAGCGCCGCGCCGGCGGTTGACCCCCGTTCGACCGCGGCGTTATGATGACGCGATGCCGCCCAGGGTTCCCGTACTTCACCGTGCCGTCGGCTGGTTGAGTCGCTGCCTTCCCGAGGCGTGGCGGCTCGGCGTTTATCGCGTCCCGTGGCTGGCGGGTGCTTTGCGTGTCTTGCTCACGCGCTTCGCACCCGCCGGGGAAGTGCTCGTGACCGTCCAGGGAGGAACTCTGAAGGGGTGCACACTTTGGGTGGATCTTCGCCGCGAGAAACACTATTGGCTGGGAACGTATGAGGCCCCGATGCAAAACGTCCTTTGCGAATATGTGAGATCGGGAATGGTGGCTTACGATGTCGGCGCCCACGTGGGCTTTTTCTCCCTTCTGCTCGGAAGATTGACTGGACCCGGGGGCAAGGTGTTTTCCTTTGAGCCCCTTGCGGAAAATTACGACCGCCTGTGCAAGCAACTGCAGGCCAATCCCTCGATGAGCCACGTGACGGCCGTGCCTTGCGCCGTGTCCGACTCCGAGGGCGATGCGGCCTTCGCGCGCCATGCGAGCACGGCCATGGGGCGGCTGGGCGACAAGGACGAGCGTTTCCTCGATGCGGTGACGGTGTCAACCATCACGCTGGACCGGTTCGTCTACGAGCAGGGGCATCCCGCTCCGGACTTCCTCAAGATGGATATCGAGGGAGGGGAAGGCAAGGCGCTTAAAGGAATGAAGCGTCTGCTGAAAAAGTCCTCGCCCACGATGGTCATCGAGATCCATGGCCCGGCTGCGGGACAAGAGGTTTGGCCCGTCTTGAGATCGGAAAACTATCGAGTCTTTCGCCTCGGGGACGTTCGAACGGAGATAGATTCCGCCGCGGATTTTTCGTCGGGTCATTACATGGTGCAACGGAGCCCCCGAACATGAGATTCTCTAACGGAGCCATGTACCTTCAAGAAGCAATGTTTCTCCAGGCGGGGGCGGCGGAGATTTTCTGAGATGCTCGTTCTAGATAACGTCAGCAAGCGCTACGGCAACCTCGAGGCCGTCTCCAATCTTTCGCTTCACATCAAGGAAGGAGAGTTTTTCGGCTTCCTGGGCCCCAACGGGGCGGGCAAGACGACGACGGTGCGCATGCTCGCGGGCCTGGCGCGGCCCACGGCGGGGCGGGTTCTCGTGTGCGGCCACGACATGGCGCGCGAGACCATCGAGGCCAAGCGCCTCATCGGGCTCGTTCCCGACCGGCCGTTTCTTTACACGCGCCTTCGCGGCGAGGAATTTCTGAACTTCGCCGCCGACCTCTACGGCGTGGACGGCGCCGAGCGCAGGGAGCGCATCGAGCATTTTCTGAAATTATTCCGCCTCAGGGACTGGCGGCACGAGCTCATTGAAGCCTATTCACACGGGATGCGGCAGAAGCTGGTCTTCGCCGCGGCGCTTCTTCACCGGCCGAGGGCGCTCGTGGTGGACGAGCCGCTCGTGGGGCTCGACCCGGAGGGCATCACCATCGTGAAGCGACTCATGGGCGAGCACTGCGAGCGGGGCGGCACGGTCTTCATGAGCACGCATTCCCTCGAGGTCGTCGAGGCGCTCTGCTCCCGCATCGGCATCATCCATCACGGAAAACTCATCGCCGAAGGCACCGTCGCCGAGGTGAAGGCCCTCGCTAAAGCGCCCTCGCCCGCACTCGAAAGCGCGTTCCTGACGCTCACGCGGGAAGAGGCCGATTAGTCGAGCTTAATCCCCAGCTTCTCCCACATCGCGTCCACCTTCTTCTTGACCTCGTCGCTCATCTTGATGAGCGGCGGCCAGGGGCGGTCGAAGCCCTCTGAAGAAAGCTTCGTCGTGCAGTCGAGGCCCATCTTGCCGCCGTAGTTGGGCAGAACGGACGCATGGTCGAGGACGTCCACGGGGCCCTCGACGAGCACCAGGTCGCGCTTGGGGTCGAAGGAGCTCGTCGCGCGCCACGTCACCTCCGTCCAGTCCTCGACGTTCACGTCCTCGTCCACGACGACGACGATCTTTTGGAACATCATCTGCCCCAGGCCCCAGAGCGCGTGCATCACCTTCTTCGCGTGCCCCGGGTACTGCTTCCTGATGCTGACGACGGCCAGGTTGTGGAAGGCGCCCTCGCAGGGAAGAGCCATGTCCACGATCTCGGGCAGGAGCATGCGGATGGCCGGAAGTAGAAGCCGCACCGAGGCGTAGCCCATCCACTTGTCCTCCATCGGCGGCGCGCCCACGATGGTCGATGGGTAGATGGGGTCGCGGCGGTGCGTGATGCAGGTGACGTGGAAGGCCGGGTAGTCGTCCTCGAGCGAGTAGAAGCCCCGGTGGTCGCCGAAGGGGCCTTCCTTCACGAGCGGCTCGTTCGGGTCGATGACGCCCTCGACGACGAAGTCCGAGTCGGCGGGCACCTCGACGTCTATGGTTTTGCACTTGACCATCTCGACGGCGCGTTTTCTGAGGAAGCCGGCGAAGATCATCTCGTCGAACGGGTCCGGGAGCGGCGCCGACGCCGAAAACATCTCCGCCGGGTCGCCGCCCATGGCGACGGCCGCCTCGATGCGCTCGCCGCGCTCCTTCGCCCGCCGCCAGTGCCGCGCGCCGCCCTTGTGGAGCTGCCAGTGCATAGCGCACGTCTTCTTGTCGAGCACCTGCACGCGGTACATCCCGACGTTCCGCATGCCAGTGTCCGGGTCCTTGGAGAAGACTTCGGTCATCGCGAGGTAGCGCCCGCCGTCGAGCGGCCAGCACTGGGGGACTGGCATCACGAAGAGGTCCGGCTCGTCGTGGACCACGTCCTGCGAGGCGCCGCGCTTGACGAGCTTCGGCGGGTACGAGCCGAGCTCCGAGAGGAGGGGAAGCATTTTTAATTTTTCCAAGAATCCTTCGGGCGGCTGGAGTTTCATCAGGCCCTCGATGCGTTTCGCCGCCTCCTCGATGTCCTCCACTCCGAGCGCCCACGACATGCGTTTCCTCGAGCCGAACGTGTTGATGAGGAGCGGGAAGGAGGAGCCTTCGACGTTCTCGAAGAGGAGCGCCGGGCCTTCGCGCTTCATCACGCGGTCGGCGATCTCGGTGATTTCGAGGACGGGGCTGACGCGCTCGCGGACGCGGACGAGCTCGCCTTTGGATTCAAGGAATTCGACGAAGGCGCGAAGGCTCTCGTAGGGCATAGAGAACTATCATAGCGGAGAAGGGTGGGGGAGGCAAAGCTCTTTCATTTTCAGCCGCGTCCGCCGCCGTGCCGGGTTTTTGAAGGGGGGGGTTGACATTATTTTGCAATTTGGTAAAATATACAGATATGGGCAACTCGAGAAAGCGTAAGATCACTTCCCGCTACGAAGCGCGCGTCAAGGTGGCGAAGGCCCTTGCCCACCCCTCGCGTCTTCTGATACTGGATACGCTCTCCCGGAGGGAGCGCTGCGTGTACGAGCTGCGTGACCTTGTGGGCGACGATATTTCTACCGTGTCGCGTCACCTTTCGGTTCTCCGGGAAGCCGGCATCGTCGAGAACGAGAAGCGCGGCCTCCAGGTGTACTACAGCCTGCTGACGCCCTGTGTTCTTGACATTTTCCGGTGCATTGACGCGACCCTTCGTGCGAAGAAATAACGCAGGGTAGATGGAGAGCATGAACAGAGAGCTGAAAATCCTGGGCGCTTTCCTCGGCGTGTTTCTCGCCGCTTACTTCATGCCCCTTTCAACCCCGAAGGTCACGGGCGCCATCATCGAGGCGTTCAAGCTCCTTCAGTGGTATGTGCGCAATCACACGCTTACTTGCGTCGTGCCGGCACTCTTCATCGCGGGAGCGGTTGTCACGTTCCTGTCGAAAGAGTCGGTGATGCGTTATTTGGGGCCGACATCGAACAAGGTGCTCGCCTATTCCGTTGCATCGGTTTCCGGGGCGGTTTTGGCGGTCTGTTCGTGCAGCGTTTTGCCGGTTTTTGCGGGGATTTATCGCCTGGGAGCGGGACTCGGTCCGGCATGCGCCTTCCTTTACTCGGGCCCCGCCATAAACGTCTTGGCCATCTTTCTTACCGCGCGCATTTTGGGATTCTCAATCGGGCTGGGAAGGGCGGTAGGCGCCGTCGCCTTCGCTTTCCTCATCGGACTGTTCATGGCCGCGGTGTTCCGCAGGGAGGAACGCCTTCCCTCACAGATCCTAGCGGCGCCGCCCGAAGCTCCTAAGCGCCGCGCTCTCTGGAAAACCGCCCTTTTCTTTTCCGCCATGACGGCTTTTTTGGTCTTTAGCGACTGGTACAACCCGGGCAACGTTATCGTGCACAAGAGCGACGGCGCACGGTTCCGCGCCGTTGTCCTGCAGGAGATGCGCGACGAAATCGTGTTTCAGCTGGAGGAGCCCTTTGGAGGATACGAGGCGGGAGCTCACATCACCGTTCCGAAGCAAGCTCTCGCCGAGGTGGAGGAAGTAGAGGCGTGGGTGATCAGGATATTTCATCTTAAGTGGTACTTGGCGGCGCTTATGGGCCTTGCGGTGCTCGGCATGGCTCACCGGTGGTTTGCCCGGGACGAGGTTAGAGACTGGATGCAAAACACATGGGAGTTTACAAAAATCCTGGTTCCTCTTTTGTTTGGCGGCGTGTTCGTCGTCGGTTTCGTGACGCCGTTCCTCCCGCCCGCTTACGTCGCCGGTTTTGTGGGAGACAACGGCTGGGGCGCCAACCTCGCGGCCTCCGTCATCGGAGCCTTTTGGTATTTTGCGACGCTGACGGAAATTCCCATCACACAGGCGCTCATGAAACTGGGCATGCACTCGGGGCCGGTCATTGCGTTGCTTTTGGCGGGTCCGGCGCTCTCGCTTCCCAACCTGCTGGTCATTACGAAAGTGATGGGATGGAAAAAGACGGCGGTTTTTTGCGCGGCGATCGTCATCGTCGCCGCCGTAAGCGGAAAGCTCTTCGGCGCTTTCCTCGGATAACACCATGGCACGGCCTTGTAAAAACATTTAACAGGAAAGGAGACGCCCCATGAAGAAACTGACGATTTTGGGCCCGGGCTGCCCAAACTGCAAAAAGTTGGCTCAGAACACGGAAGAGGCCGCCAAAGCGCTCGGCATCGAGTATGAAATTGTCAAAGTCAGCGACATCATTGCCATACTCAAATTCGGCGTCATGACAACGCCGGCCCTTGTGGTGGACGGCGAGGTCAAGGTCGTGGGAAGAGTCCCATCACCGGATGAGATTAAGACCATGCTCGGTTGACCGATTGGCGGCCGAATACGGAATTGAAAGCCGTACAACACACTGGAGATCGCATGACATGAACCCGAAAACCATCGCCACTGCCGTCCTTTTACTTTTCGTAGGGGCAAGCGTGGCATACCTTGCAGTCACAGAAATTCGCCAGCGCGCGGTCACCGCTCCGGTCTCACAGCCCGCCGTCCCCCAGGAGGATGCAGCGACGGAGGCGGGCAGTGGTCAAGAGACAGAAGCCCCCCAGCGCACGGCCACCGCTCCAGCCACTCAGCCCGCCGTTCCTGAGGAGGATGCAGCGGCGGAGGCGGGCAGCGGGCAAGAGCCGGAAGCTCCCCGGCGCACGGCCACCGCTCCGGTTTCTCAGTCCGCCGTTTCCCAGGAGGGTGCGGCGACGGAGGCGGACAGCGGCCAAGAGCCGGAAGCTCCCCAGAGCGCAATCACTGCTCCGGCCTCTCAGTCCGCCGTTCCCCTGGAGGGTGCGGCGAAGGAGGCGGGCAGTGACCAAAAGCCGGACGCGAGCGAAACTCCATCCACGGTGATTGCCTACTATTTCCACGGGACCAGGCGCTGCAAGACCTGCCTGACCATCGAAGCGTACGCGGACGAGTCCCTGAAAGCCGGATTCCCTCAGGAGCTCGAAACCGGAAGGCTCACGTGGCGGGCGCTTAATGTGGAGGAGCCCGAGAACGAGCACTTCGTCCGGGATTTCGAGCTGGCAACCCGCTCCGTCGTTCTTGTGGAAGTGAAGAACGGGAAAACGGAAAAATGGAAGAGTCTGGATAAGGTATGGAAGCTTGTTGGCGACAAAGAGGCGTTTGTCGCCTATATCCAGAAAGAGACGGCAGATTACCTGGGACTGTAAAGTGGGCGATTTCTTTCTTGGTGCGGCCCTGGCGTTCTGGCTGGGCATTTTGACGTCAATCAGCCCGTGCCCCCTTGCGACGAACCTGGCGGCGGTTTCATTTATCGGAAGACGGGTCGAAAGTCCCCGCCGCGTTTTGGTGGCCGGTTGTTTGTATACGCTGGGAAGAACCTTCGTTTACGTGATGCTGGCGGCGCTTTTGGTGTTGGCTGTCCTCTCGGTTCCCTCCGTGTCGCATGCGCTTCAAAAACATATGAACAAGCTCTTGGGGCCTCTTCTCATCCTCGTGGGCATGTATTTGCTCGAGCTCTTGCAGATGAATTTGGGAGGCGGGTGGGGCGGGAGGATGGGGGCGAAGCTGCAGAGCCGCTTTGAGCGTGTGGGCACGGGAGGTGCGGCTTTGCTGGGAATGGTGTTCGCGCTTTCCTTTTGCCCGATTTCAGCGGCCCTGTTTTTTGGAAGCCTCGTCCCTCTAGCCGCGAAATTCGGCTCCGTCATCGTTCTGCCTTTCCTCTATGGAGTGGGGACGGCGCTTCCGGCGGCTGTGTTTGCTTTCCTGCTCGCGTTCGGCGTCCATAGGGTCGGAAAGGCTTTTAATAGTCTGGTCCAGTTTGAGCGCTGGGCCCGCCGGATTACGGGCGTGTTGTTTATTGGAATAGGGATTTACTTTTCGCTCGTGTACATTTTTCGCGTCCCGCTGTAAGGGAGCGACGCGGCGGCCCGGCCAGCCGTGCCGGGCGTTTTGTTTCACGCCGGCGCTGGAAATTCGGCTCGGCACGCTCTATGATTTCACCTGGAGCGTAATTTTTTCTTATGACCACGGAACCCGAGAATATTTCCCCTGAGAAGTCCGCCGCGCCTGTGCTCGAAGAGGGCGCGCGCGTTCGCCTGACGATTGAAAAGCTCGTTGAGGGCGGCGCGGGCATAGGCCGCCTGGACGGCCGCGTCGTCTTCGTGGACCGGGCGCTTGCGGGCGAGGAGGTCGAGGTCGAAATTTTTCAAGTGAAGCGCCGCTTCGCGCGCGGCCGCGCGGTGCGCGTCCTGCGCGAGTCTCCCGAGCGCGTCGAGCCGCCATGCCCCCACTTCCTCGAAGGATGCGGCGGCTGCCAGTGGCAGAACCTCTCCTACGAGGCGCAGCTCCGGGCGAAAGTCGAAATGCTCCGGGAGACTCTCGTGCGCATCGGTCAATTCCAAAAATTTCCCATGCGCGACGCCGTTCCCGCCCCGCGCACACTCGACTACCGCAACAAGTTCGGCTTCACGCAGGACCGCGGCGTCTTCGGCATGCATTTTCTCAATTCCCACCGCGTCATCCCAGTGGAGCGGTGCCTGATTCAGGAGCCGCTCTTGCAGGAGATTTTCGTCATCCTCGGAAGCCACTACCCCCTTCTTCTCCGCAGCGTGCAGGGCGAGGGAACGGTTCGTGAAGTGTTCGTGCGGGGAAGCGGCGCCACGCGGGAGTTCCTCGTCGTCCTGCGAACCGACCGGACGGCGAAGCTCACCGCGGAGGGCCTTGCGCCGTGGCTCGAGGCGCTTCCCGCGTCCGTGGTGGGCGTCATCCACGACGCGGGAAAACAAAAGAACGTGCTTCGGGGCCGCGACTTCTACTGGGACGAAGTGGCCGGCATGCGGTTTCGTTTCACGCACGGGAGTTTCGAGCAATCGAACCGCGAGCAATCCGAGGCGTTGCTGAAGACGGTGCTCGACGGGCTCCCCGAGGCAGCGCACCAGCCCGCGGACGTGTATTGCGGCGCCGGGTTTCTCACGCTTCCCCTCGCGAAGCGTTTCGGCCGTGCCGTCGGCATCGAGCGCAGCGCCGCGGCGACCGAGGACGCGCGGGTGAGCGCGAAAGAGAACGCCGTCCCGGGCGCGGCGTTCCTCGAGGGTGACGTGGACGAGCACCTCGACGCGCTCACCGATTCGGACGTCGTCGTGGTCGATCCGCCGCGCGCTGGACTCACGCCCCGCCTCTGCGCACGCCTCCTCAAGCTCCGGCCCCCGCACCTCGCCTACGTCTCCTGCAACCCCGCCACGCTCGCGCGGGACCTTCGCGCGCTCGTGGACGGCGGCTACCGCCTCGCGAGCCTCACGCCCATCGACATGTTCCCGCAGACCTACCACGTGGAGACCGTGGCGCACCTGCGGAGCGGCGGTTCTTGAGGCGCCCCACAGTGGATTCGCCGCTTTTCAAAGCCACCGGTTTTCGGTGGTTTGGGTATTTGATTTCCAGAGGAGAGAGCGTATCTTATAAGAAGGGATTTACCATGAATTGCAAGGGTGTCCTCGTGTTCCTGGCAGCAGCGCTGTGGACTTTTTTCGGTCCCCCGCTTGCGGCACAGTGCACGGCGGACGCGTACGAGGAGGACGACGCGTGCATTCCCTCGAAGACGGTCATCCACGGCGGCGACACCCAATCTCACAATTTCTGTCAAGATGCCGAGGACTGGCTGAAGTTCAACGCCTGCGCGGGGCGCTCTTACACGATTGACGCAGTTCCCATTGGCCCGCTTGCGGACGTTGCCTTAGAGCTTTACGACACGGACTGCGCGTCGCTTCTTGATTCGAATTACGGCGGCGCCCCGGGAGCACCGGCCTCCATCATGTGGACGGCCCCGGCGGGCGGGACGTATCACATCAAGGTGCGGCAGTTCGACGCGACCTTCGGCGACAACCGCAATTACGATTTGACGCTTACGGGGGATACGTCGCCATGTGCTACGTGGATGCGCACCTACGGCGGGGCAAGAGACGACACCGTGTTTTCCATGCAGCAAACTTCGGACGGCGGTTTCATCGCGACGGGGCGGTCAAACTCTTCCGGCACAGGCGATGACGATTGCTGGGTTTTGAAACTGGACGCATCGGGAAACATCGAATGGCAAAAAACCTACGGCGGCGCCGACTTTGATGCTGGATATTCCGTCCAGCAGACCTCGGACGGCGGTTTTGTCGTGGGAGGAGAGACGCAGTCCTTTGGCGCGGGGGGTAGCGAGTTCTGGGTTCTGAAGCTGGACGCCTCTGGCGCCGCGGAGTGGCAGAAGGCGTATGGCGGCGCTTCGGACGATTATTTATGGCTTGTGCAACAGACCTCGGACGACGGCTTCGTCATGGCCGGGGTTACCCATTCCTTCGGCGCGGGCGGCGCGGACGCCTGGGTCCTGAAGCTGTACGACTCGGGAAGCATCGAATGGCAATACACCTACGGCAACACGGATTCCGACTATGCTCTGTCCGTCCAGCAAACCTCGGACGACGGGTATGTCGTGGGGGGGCACACGTGGTCCTTCGGGGAGGGCGATAATGACTTCTGGATTCTCAAATTGTACGACACGGGAGACATCGAGTGGCAAAGAGCCTACGGCGGCCTTTCCGAAGACTGGGGCTACTTCGCCCAGCAAACCTCGGACGACGGTTTTGTCATCACGGGGGAAACGAAGTCCTTCGGCGCAGGGGGTAGCGATTTATGGATTTTAAAGTTGAACGATTCAGGCAATATAATCCAATGGGAGAATAGGTACGGCGATTTGAGCGACGATGCCGGCTGGAGGATTCGACAGACTTCGGACGGCGGTTTTATCGCGGGAGGAGACACGCAGTCCTTTGGCGCGGGGGGCAGGGATTTCTGGACCTTGAAGCTGGACGCCTCGGGCGGCATCCAATGGGAAAGGGCCCACGGCGGTGCAGCGGAGGATATAATCTGGTCTCCGCGTGAGGCCACGGACGGTGGATTCGCGTCGGCGGGCTGGGTCTATTCGTTCGGCGCGGGACTGCAGGACGGTTGGATTCTGAAGCTGGACTCAAACGGGAATACCGACCCCTCCTGCACGTTCGTCGCTGAAACGACGGCCGATGTAACCCCCACCGCGGCTGCCATCGCCATCACCGACGTAACGCCGGTGGAGGACCCCACCGTGACGGTGACGGATACTTCCGTGGGGGGCGCGGATTCCGCCGCAGTGATTAACATGCAGTGCACCAGCACCCCGTACCTGGAATACGACTCGCTTTCGTCCACCGACTGCGGAAATGGAGACAGCGTCGTGGACCCCGGGGAAACCATCACTCTTGACGTCACGGTGCAGAATGTCGGCGTCAATAACGCATCTAAGGTAAGTGGAGCGCTTTCCACCGCAACCCCGGGGATAGCGATACCCGCAAACAGCGCCTCGTTTCCCGATATTTCCGTGGGACTCACTGGAACGTCGCTCACGCCGTTTCAATTTGTCGTGAGCTCGGGCGTATCCTGCGGAACGCCCATTGATTTCACACTGGCCCTTTCCTACGAAGACGGTGGCGGGAGCCCTTTTTCAAACCCCATAGTGTTTCAGGTGCGAGTGGGAAGCGGCACGCCCCTTTCCCTCCTTTCAGAGAACTTCGAAGCGGGCCTTCCGGGAACGTGGACGGTCATAAACGGCGGAACCAATATGTTCTGCGGTGACGAGGTGTGCATGTGGACGGATCTGGACCCCTGCTCCCTCGGCGCGCTTCCCGGTACGCACATGATTGTGAATAGCGACTGCGCCGGCCCCATGGACATGGACGAGCAGCTCATCACGCCGCCCATAGACTGCAGCTCGTCGAAGACGGTGGAGCTTCAGTTCGAGCACGATTTCGTCGATTGGGACTTCGAGGTGGCCGAGGTGAAGGTGCGGAGTGCGAACACGGGGGGCGCCTGGGTTACGAGAGCGAAGTATACCAAAGCGCCCGCGTCGGGCACGGTGGTTCTGGACATCACCGCGGAAGCGGCGGGCGTGCCGGACCTGGAGGTGAACTGGCATTATTACAACGCCAATTGGGAGATGCACTGGGCGGTAGATGAGGTAGACGTAAAGGGCATGATGTTCGATTGCAGCCCGGCGGTGTGCGGATGCGGCGCGCTGCCCGACGAGCCGTCCTCTTCCGGCATGCCGGAGCCGTTGGTCATTCCCGCGCCGACGGAGAATAAAGTCATCGTCGAGAACGTGACGGACGAAACGGGCTACGTCGTCTACGAAGGCGCCATCGGCGCGTGGGACACGCCCGCGCGCTCGTGCCTGTCGGGAGGGGCTGTAGAGGATTTGGGCGCGACGGTGCGGATTAACCACGCGATGGACCCCGGTGACCGCTGGGTGGTGGTATCGGCGGCGAGTGGCTGCGGGGAGTCGAGCTGCGGCGCGGACAGCGATGGAGCGGGGCGCAGCATCCGGCCCGGCTGGCCCGCCACGGGACCGTGCCCGTAAGAAGCCGTTGGTCGTTAGCCTTTGGCCGTTGGCGAGCGGAATCCATTTTTTCTAATTTCCAGTCGCCAACTACCAACTGCCAACGGCTTGTCCCGACGATGTCGGGGCTGGCCCCTGCTTATAGCGTAGTGACGGGGCCGCGAATCGTGTGCACCCCAATCTTGCCGCTCGCCGTATCCACCACCAGCGAGCGCCCCTGGCGGCCTCCCGTATCGTGAGCCACCAGTTCGATGTTGTGGGCCGCCAAGGCTTCATGGGCGGCGTGGATGTTTTGCTCGCCGATGGTCATATGTTCCTCGCGCGAGTCGAAGTGGAACATGCGCGCCCCGCCGGCCATCTTGGCGCGCACGTGACGCCGCTCGCCGCCCCGGCGCTCGATTTCCTCGAGCATGTAGCGCAGGGCGCTTTCGACGTATTTTCCGGGGCGCTCTTTCATTTTTTTCTCCGGGCCCGACGGGAGAAGCACATGGGCGGCGGCCGCAATCTTTTTCCGGTCCTCGTACAAAAAAATTCCAAGGCATGAGCCGAGCCCCTGCATGACGAGGCGCGTCGGCTCGTCCGTTACGACGACCGTGCCGATTTCGACGGTAATCGACTCCATTACCACTTCATCTTCGCCATGGCGCCCAGAATCACCTCGAGCGACTGGGGATCGGGAATGAGGAAAAAGTGCCCCTGCACCTCCTTCGACATCTCGAGGAATTCGGTCTCGACGAGGAGCGCCGTGTCGCCCACTTGTCCGAGCTCGATAAAGAGGGCGTCGAGCACGGCGCCCGCCATGTCGTAGGCAAGACCCGGCACCGAGGGCACGAGATTAATTGTGAGCGCCTGACTCAGCGTGCTCAGGAACGCGCCTGCCAGAATGTTCCCGATCTCCTTGAGGATCGACTCCTGCATTGTCTCAAGGCGAAGCTCCTCGCGGAACACCTTTTCCTCGGGTGCCTTGCCGGTGAGGGAGCCGATGAGGGCCGCTGAGCTTTCCTGGGGAAGCACAAGCAGGACGTTCCCTTTCGTGTCGCCGTAGATGCGCATGAAAAGGCCCACGACGAGCGCCTCCGCGCCGCCTACCGTAACCGGCACGTCTTTGAAAGGAAGCGATCGAACCGAGGGCACCTCAAGCGTAATGGCCCTGCCGAGCATCTGCGATAGGGCCGTGGCGGCGTGGCCCGCGCCGATGTTACTCAGCTCGCGCAGGGCGTCCAGTTCAACGGGAGAAAGTTCGCGATAACTCATGCGGCTCCTTGCGTGTGGGTGAGGAGGTTTTCCACGTCTACAATAAGCGCCAGACGCCCGTCTCCGAACACGGTGCAGCCCGAATACTGACGCAGTTCTTCAAGCGGCGTGTGCAGAGGCTTCACGACGATTTCCGCAGTCCCTTCGATGCTGTCCACGACGAGGGCAACCAAGCGCTTGCCCCGCTGCACCACAAGGCACGGGAACTCCTTCTTGGCCAGTGCGCCGTCTTGGGATATGCCGAGGAGCTGTGCAAAGGCATGCACCTCAACGGGCTGTCTTCGCCACCAAAATACCGTTTGGCTCTGCGCTTTTTGAAGAGCACTGCGCTCCACTCGGATGGTGCGGTGCACCTGATGAAGCGGCACGGCGTAGGCCTCACCCTGCACCTCCACCAGGAAGGCGCTCAGGATGCTCATGGTAGGAGGAAGCACAAAGCGAACCGTCGTTCCCCGGCCCCGCTCGGAGGCAAGATGCAAGTGACCCCCGAGAGTTTCCACCTTGGTGCGCACGGCATCGAGCCCCACGCCGCGGCCCGAAAGGGCCGAGATCTCGGAGCGGATGCTGAAGCCCGGCAACGTGCACAAGAGAAGCGTCTCTTCCACCGAGAGCGCGGCGGCGCGCTTTGCGTCCATGTAGCCGCGCTCGACGGCCGCCGCCTTGATTTTTTCGGGGTCCATCCCCCCGCCGTCGTCTTGGACGGTGATTTCCACGGCGTCGCCCCGGCGCGCAAGCGCAACGCGGATCATGCCCTGGGCGGGCTTTTTCGCCGCCCGGCGCTCCTCCGCCGAATCGATGCCATGGTCCACGGCGTTTCGGAGCACATGGGTCAGGGGCCCGAGAATCTCGTCAAGGACGGAGCGGTCGAGCGCCACGTCCTGGCCCTCGATCTCGAGGCGCACGTCCTTGCTGCACTGCCGCGCGGCGTCGCGCACCACCCGCTCGAGGCGCGGCACGAGCGTCTCAAACGGCATCATGCGAAGCGCCACGATCTCTTCGTAGAATTCGCGAATAAGCGATTTCAAGCGCTCGAGGCGCCCGAGAACACGGGTGGTGGAACCCGCTTCGGCTGCCGCCTCGAGGCGGCCATGGTGGACGATGAACTCGCTCGCGCAATTAAAAAAGTAATCGAGGTGCTTGATGGGAATGCGCACCGTGGCATCTGCCGTCTCCGCCTTGGCCGCGGGCTCGCGCGCGGGAGCCTCTTCGGCTTCCACGTCGGCCACGACGAGTTGTTCGTCCTCGATCCGGTATTCCGCAATGGATGAAAACCCCAAGAAGGCGCTTTCAAAGGCGGCGCGGGAATGCGTGCTTGCGACATGAAGCGTCATCTCCCCGGAAAACTTGCCGGCCATGACGAGGTCAAGCGAAGGGGACGCTTCCAACACGGCGGTGCTGAGCGCTTCGAGCCCCTTGTAGGCGACCATGGCGCGCGCCGCGGGAAGCGGGTCGGTGGGCTCGACTTTAAACGTAATGCGGTAGCGCGAGCCTTCGGCGGCGGTCGGTTCCGAAGCGCCCTCGTCCGGAGCGGAGGCCGCCGGAGGGGAAGGAATCGGTTCTTCGCCCGGCGCTTCCTGCCCGGCCACAGCTTCGGCTTCCGAAACAGAAGGCGCTGCGCCGGAAGCCTCCCTTTCAAGCGCCTCCAGGAGGGCGGCGGCGCCGGTTTGCGGCTGCCCTGTTTGTGAAACTTCGTCGAGGGAATTGGCGATGAAATCCACCGCCTCGTAGGCCGCGCTCAGTATGGTTTCGGAAGGCTGCTGGCGCTCCTCCTTCGCTTTTTGGAAAAGATCCTCCAGCCGGTGCGTGAGCGAGGCCATCTCGTCGAAACCCATGGCGCTCGCCATGCCCTTGAGGGTATGGACGTCTCGGAAGAATTCCTGCACGGCGCTCTCGTCGAACCCTTCCGAGCGGAGGCGCCCGAGCGCCTCGGCCATCTTCGCCGTAAGCTCGCGCGCCTCGTCCACGAAGAGGGCGATGTATTTTTCGTCCATTTCAAAAATCCTCGTCGAGAATCAAAAGATAGAGTGTGCGGGAGTGACGAGTCGCGAAAAAAATCTCACGAACCCCATAACCCTTCAACTCGCCCGACGGTCGCCATTGGCCGTTCCTCCTACTTGCTCAAAACGCCTTGAATTACCTTGAGCACCTTCTCGGCCGAAAACGGTTTCACGACGAAATCCTTGGCACCCGAAGCAAGCGATTCCATAATGAGCGGCTCCTGCCCGAGGGCGCTGCACATGACAATCTTAACCGAGGGGGTCACCTTCATGATTTGCTTCGTGGCCTCGATGCCGTCCATGTTGGGCATGACGATGTCCATGGTGATCAGGTCGGGGCTGAGTTCTTTGGCAAACTTTACGGCCTCCTCGCCGTCTGTCGCCTCGCCCACGACTTCAAAATCGCCTGCATTAAGAAGAACGTCCTTCAGGATGGCGCGCATGAACATTGCGTCGTCCACGATGAGCACTTTCGTCGGCATAAATTTCCGTTTCTCCTGCGGTGGTCAGCGTTTGAAGCTCTCGACGATGCGCAAGCGCGCGTAGGCCGCGACGCGCTCGCCCGAGAGGATGTTGTAAAGCCGGCCCTCGTGTTCCAGCACGCCCCGAATCCACGGCGCCCGCTTGTCTCCGGCGCGCTCCTCGGAGGCAGAAAAGTCTTCGAGAATCTTGGCCTTCGGGTGGCGAAACGTGCCGACCTCGGACGGAAGTCGAAGCCCCAGGTGCAAGTAGGGTTCATGAAACACCAGCACCTGATTCTTCAGGGTGGCGCCGTTTGAGCCGTTCGGTTTCTCTGGGCGCTCCGGCGAGGGGCGGAAGAACAAATCGATCACCGTGACAATACGCCCCCGCAGATCCATGATGCCATTAACAGGAGAAGC
Organism: Acidobacteriota bacterium; assembly: GCA_020349885.1. Taxonomy (NCBI): domain Bacteria; kingdom Pseudomonadati; phylum Acidobacteriota; species Acidobacteriota bacterium. Next base: position 995,435 of record CP070701.1, on the reverse strand, counting down.
GGCTCCGGGAACGGCGCGCAAATTTTCGAGCTCACAGATTTCCGAGGCCTCCGCAACCGGGGCGGCGTAGCGCTCGCCCCCTCCTTCAAACCAGAGGAAGACTCCCTCCGAAGACCCGGAGAGCACGGGGGGCGAGGAATCGAAAGACCGGCTGGAAGCGGGCATGCTTACGAGGCCGCCTGCTCCTTTTCCTTGGCCTGGCGGCGGCTTTCGATGGAAGAAACTTCCGCTTCTCCAGATTTTTCTTCTTTCTCTTCTGCTTTTTCTTCTTCCGCAGGCATGGACACCACCCCGGCTCCCTCGCTCAGATGGAATGTGGAGACAACCTCCTTGAGGCGGTCGGAGAGGCGCGCAAGGCCCTGGGCCGCCCTCGCCATCTCGTCCATGGAGGCGGTAATCTGCTGTCCCGCGGCCGAGGCCTCCTGGGTGCTCGAAGCATTCTCCTCGGCGATGCGCGATATCTCGTCAATGGACTCGACCATCCTGTTCGCGCCCTCGCTCTGCTCATGGGTGAGGGTGGAAATTTCCTCGACCATCTTGACGGTCGTCGCGACGCTTTCGACGATGGCATCGAGCTTATGGCCGACATCGCCCACGGCCTCGCTTCCGCCCGAGGCCGCCTGGGTGCTTTCGGTCATGGCGCCGAGAACGACCTCGCTCTCCTTGTTGATGGACTGGGCGAGTTCGGAAATCTGGGAGGCGAAGTTGCGTGCGTTTTGGGCGAGCTTGCGAATCTCCTCGGCCACCACCGCAAAGCCGCGTCCGTGCTCCCCCGCACGGGCGGCCTCGATCGTGGCGTTGAGCGCGAGGAGGTGCGTCTGCTGGGCGATGGAGGTAATCATCTCGACGGCGCTGTTGATGTCGAGCGCCCGCGCGCGGAACCCCTCCACAAGCGCCGAGGCTTTCTCAATCGCTTCGACGACGCGGAAGATCTCGGCGATGGCGTGCTTGGCCGAATCGCCGCCCTCCGTGGCTTTCTTCGTCGCGCTCTCTCCCGCGCCTGCGGCCGTGGAGGATTTCTCCGCCACGTCCTTCACCGACTGCGCGAGCCCTTTCGTGATGTTGGACGCCTTCACGACCATCTCGGCCTGCGTTTCGGCGCCGCGGGAGATGTTGACGACGTTGGCGGCGATTTCCTCCGTCGAGGCGTTCATCTCCTCGGAGGTCGCCGAAAGGTTCTGCGCCGCTTTAAAGATTTCATCCGACGTGTGCTGGACGCTTCCGACGAGCTGGATCAGATTGTCCACCATGAGATCGAAGCTTTCGGCCAAGTCTCCAATTTCGTCGTTCGCGCGCACCTCGGACTTGCGGGTGAGGTCGCCCTGGCTGATGACGCGCGTCGCGGTCACGAGGCGCTTGATCTTCAGCGTAAAATAGAAAGAAAGGGCTGTACCTGCGACCGTGGCGACGAGAATGTTCACGGAAAACACAAGCGTTAAGCCCTGTCCTACGTCCAACCACTTCGGCAGATACAGCGCAGCCCACGTGGCCATGAGAGCGATGAACAGATAGCTGATGACGAGCTTTAATTTAATGGGCATGACTTTCCTCCTCGCTGAAAGGGTGTTTTTGAAAGATGTTGGCCTCGGCCGAAACGCACTGAAGCTCCTTTCGAGCGGGGCCTATGAGCCGTTCCACCTGCCCCAGCACCAGGAAGCCACCGGGACGCAGGCTCGCCGCCAAGTTCCTTAAAATTTTTTCCTGCAAAGGCACCGTGAAATACATCAGGGTATTGCGGCATAGGATCACGTCGAAATCCTTCTGTTCGAAGGGAGTGAGCACGTTGTGCCGCTCGAAGGAGATGTGGGACTTTAGAGCCGATTTGATGACGAAGCGTCCGCCGCGGCTGTTGGGGGAGCGGAAATACAGCGTTTTCCACGTCTCGGGAATCCCCTGCACCTTCTCTGCCGGATACGCGCCCAGCACCGCCGTCTCCAAGGCGCGGAAATCGACGTCGGTCGCCACGATGCGGTAGTCGGTGACGAAGGAGCAATCACGCAGCACATCCTCGGCGAGCATCGCAAGCGAATAGACCTCCTCGCCCGAGGCGCAGCCGGCGGACCACATCCGCAGGGGACGCTTGGGCGAGGGCAGAATGTTCCGGACGAGGCAGGACAGAAAGCGGCTTTTGAGAATCTCGAAGACATGGGCGTCGCGCAGGAATTCCGTGACGTTGATGGTCAGCTCCTCAAGGCAGCGGGGGAACTCCTCGGCGTGGGTCTGAAGGTACTCGAAATACGCCGCGTGGTCCGGAAGATTCAGCGCGCGCTCCCGCACACCGATGCGGCGCAGGAGATAGCGCTTCTTGTAAGGACCGATGTCAACGCCGCTGTAGGCAAGAATGACATCGTGCATCTTTTCCAGAAAAACTTCATCCTGCGGGGTAACGGACTCGCCGCTCACGTCGTTAGGGATTCGGTCCTCGCCTATGTCCATTTTTTAAGCATAACGGGATAGCTAGGCCTTGTCAACGGCGAGGAGCCCCCAAACCCCGACATGGACAACGTGAAAGAGCAGTTTTTTGGTCTTCGGAGCTTGATTCTCCGTTTCGGCGGAGGGGCTTTCACCTTGACACTGCCCCGCGCGAAAGCTATGCTGAATCCTGGAAAAACACGCCTATGACCGGCAGCTACATCCCCGTCGCGCTGTTTCTGATGGTGGCCGTGGGCTTCGGCATCGTGACGCTTTTCATCGCGCGCTTTTTCCGCGCCTCGAGCCCCGGCCGCGTCAAGCTGCAAGCCTACGAGTGCGGCATCCAGGCGAAGGGCGACGCGCACGGCAGGGTTTCCATTCACTACTACGTCATCGCCGTCCTGTTTCTCATCTTCGACGTGGAGACGATTTTTCTCTTTCCCTGGGCCGTCAAGTTCGACGCCCTCGCCCTCTTCGGCCTCGTCGAGATGGCGCTCTTTATCGCCATCCTGCTTCTAGGTTACGCCTACGCCTGGCGCAAGGGCGCGCTCGAGTGGATTTTCTCGGACGAGGAGTTCGGCAGACTCTGACCCACTAATCACCACCCACTACCCCCGTGAGCATCTTAGAAAGAAAATTCAACGAAACGGTCATCACGACGACGGTGGATTCTCTTTTCAACTGGTCGCGCAAATCGGCGCTCTGGCCGATGACGCTCGGCCTGGCGTGTTGCGCCATCGAGATGATGGCCACCGGGGCCTCGCGCTTCGACATGGACCGCTTCGGCGCGGGCATCTTCCGCGCCACCCCCCGCCAGAGCGACCTCATGATCGTCGCGGGCACCGTGACCTACAAGATGGCGCCCGCCATCAAGCGCCTCTACGACCAGATGCCCTCCCCGAAGTGGGTCATCTCGATGGGCGCGTGCTCCAACACGGGCGGCCCCTACCCCGCATACAGCGTCCTGCAGGGCATCGACAAGATAGTCCCCGTGGACGTCTACATCGCGGGCTGCCCACCCCGGCCCGAGGCGCTTCTCTACGGCGTGATTAAGTTGCAGGAGAAGATCAAGAAGATGAAGGTTTTAAGAAAATAACCGATGACCAATGACCGATTACCGATGAAAGAAGCGTAAAAGTGGCCTTTTATAACCGCTTTGAGGACATGCCGATATGGCAACTTGCAAAGGCCGTAGCGGTGGACATTTACCGGCTGACGTCTAGAGGGGCCTTTTCCAAAGACTTTGCGATCCGCGATCAAGTGCGGCGCGCCTCCCTTTCTATTTCCAGCAACATCGCCGAGGGATTTGAATGCGGCACACGGAAGGAATTTATACGCTATCTTCACATCGCTAGGGCCTCCGCCGGCGAAGTCCGAAGCCAACTCGAAATTGCCAAAGAGCTTGACTACATCACGGAAACTCAACGTAAGGAAATTGCCTCACAGCTGGAGAGCGTGGCACGTCAAATTACGGCATTCATCCAGACCTTGAAGAAAAACGAATTGCCCTCTTCGCAGGTTTTTAAATCGGTCATCGGTCATCGATAATCGGTCATTAAATAATGAGCGACGAAAAACCTCCCGTTCCACCTACAGGGCCCCCAAAGACGGAAGCTGCGCCGCCGCCTCCCAATCCCGCCGACGAGCATGCCTTCACGAAGCGCGTGAAGGAGAAATTTCCAGACGCCGTCGTGGAAGGAAAACTCTGCCGCGACGATTTGTTTCTCACCGTAAAGAAGTATTCGCTTTTGGAAATTTGCCGCTTCCTGAGGGACGATCCCGCGCTCAATTTCAATTACCTGTCCTTCATCGCGGGCGCTCACTACCCCAAGCGCGCGGACGCGCCGCTCGAGTGCGTCTACGGACTCTACAGCGTCGGCAAGTGGCACAGCATCTACCTGCGCGTCCACACGAAGGAGGACGAGCCGATTCCCTCGGTCACGGGCGTCTGGCCCGCCGCGGACTGGAACGAGCGCGAGGCGTACGACCTGTACGGGATCCGCTTCGAGGGCCATCCCGGGCTCAAGCGCATTCTTTTGCCCGAGTGGTGGGACGGCTACCCGCTGAGGAAGGATTACCCCATGGTCGGCCCCGACGAGGACGGCGTCATCGACACCGTCTTGAAAGAATCCGCCGGCGACGAGGACTTCGGCCCGGGGGCCGGAAGCAGGGGGTGGTGAGGGCATGTCTATTAGGCGTTTCACGGGTTCTTGCTGCTTACTAGCCGCTCTCGTCTTATCCGCGGATCACAACCTGCATGCTAAGGCCATATGGCATTCTCTTAAGGAACTTGCTCAGCAGGCTGATGTTATTGTGAAGGCCAAGGTTGAGAGTATTGAAACATCGGAAACTTCTGAAGAGTTGTGGGGATTTATTACGCACATTAAGATTGCCACGGCCAATGTGGAACGCGTTTTTAAAGGAAACGTAAAGCAAAAGGAAAAAGTAAGATTCATCGCTTCTCCCACATGGACTTGTGACAATAGCACGGCAATTGAAGGCGAAACCGTCGTCTTGTTTCTAGAACAAGTTAAGCGCGAACGGAAGAAAGAAGATGGTGATTTTGGCCGTTTTTGGAAAGCCCTTTTTTCTATTTGGGGAGAAGATAGGGAAATACTCTATCAAATCGTAGGATCCGGCCAGGGACGGATGGAGTATGGCCTGGTGGAAGGAAAACCGATGATCCGCCTGCAAACACGGCCCGACTCCTATGAAGATCCTCCCGTCGTTACCGTGAAAGAAAGTCAAGAATTATATGGAAAACAGGCTCCCATAGATGTTATGTATCTCGACGAGAATGAGTTGGCTCGTTCCGTTGGCTCGTTCCGTAAATTTTTTCTGTAACAGGTAATACGCCGTATGCCCGAGCTCTCCGGTGAACTCCTCGAAATAAACATGGGGCCGCAGCACCCGGCCACGCACGGCGTGTTCCGGGTGAAGCTGTGGCTCGACGGCGAGCGCATCGTCGAGTGCGAGCCCGTCATCGGCTACCTCCACCGCGGCACGGAAAAACTCGCCGAGGAGAGGGACTTCCGCCAGGCCACCTACTACACCGACCGCACTGACTACGTGGCCGCCGCCCACGGCAACCTCGTGTGGGTCGAGGCGGCCGAGAGGCTCATGCAGATCAAGGTGCCGCGCCGCGCGCAGTACCTGAGGGTCGTCTACACCGAGCTCTCACGCATCGCCTCGCACCTCCTGTGGCTCGCCACGCACGCCCTCGACATCGGCGCGATGACGATTTTCCTGTACACTTTCCGCGAGCGCGAGGCAATTCTGGACATGTTCACCGATTTCTGCGGCGCGCGCCTTACGCTGAACATCTTCCGCATCGGCGGTTTCTACCACGACATCACGCCTCCCATGGCGCTGCGCATCAAGAAGTTCTGCGACGAATTCCCCGGCTACCTCGCCGAGTACGAGACCATCCTCACGAAGAACCGCATCTGGCTGCGCCGCACGCAGGGTGTCGGCGTCTTGTCGAGGGAGGACGCCATCGCCATCGGCGCCTCCGGGCCCGTTGCGCGCGGCTCCGGAATAGACTGGGACATCCGCAAATCGAACCCTTACGAAGTGTACCCTGAGTTCGATTTCAAGATTCCAGTCGAGCCCGCGGGCGACACCTACGCGCGCTACCTCGTGCGCATGGAGGAGATGCGCCAGAGTACGCGCATCGTCCTGCAGGCGCTCGAGGGACTTCCCGAGGGCGAGCTGATGGCGGAGGAAAACAAGAAGGCGTCGAAGCCCTTGAAGCCGCCGGCGGGGGAGATCTATCAGCGCGTCGAGTCGCCCAAGGGCGAGCTCGGCATCTACGTCGTGACGGACGGCAAGCCGAAACCCTACCGCTGGAAGATGAAGGCGCCGTGCTTCGCCAACCTGCAGGCGCTCCCCCTGATGGTGCGCGGGCACCTGGTGGCGGACGTGGTGGCCGTCATCGGAACGCTCGACCCGGTGTTCGGCGAGGTGGACCGGTAGATGCTTCTTCGAAAGACGGGGCCGCGCCTTTTCGCCCTGCTTCTCGGGACGGCGGTAATGCTGGGCGGCGGGACGGCGGCGGCACAGCCCGGCGAGATTTCCGACTCCGTGCGCGCCGCCGTGGACGAGGCCGTGGCGCGCGTCAAGCCGGCGCTGGTGCGCATCCACGTCGTGCAGTACTACTACGGCGAGGGACGCGAGGTCAAGTACGAGGCGTCGGGGAGCGGCGCCATCATCACGCCCGAGGGCCACGTCGTGACGAACCACCACGTCGCCGGAAACACCAAGCATCTTCTCTGCACGCTCTCCGACAAGCGCGAGGTCGAGGCCGACCTCGTGGGCACCGACCCCCTGTCCGACATCGCGGTGATAAAGCTCCGCGCCGCCGAAGATGAAGAATTTCCCTTCGCCTCGTTCGGCGATTCCTCGCGCCTCCGCGTGGGCGACAGGGTGCTCGCTATGGGGAGCCCCATGGCGCTCTCGCAGAGCGTGACGCTGGGCATCGTGAGCAACACCGAGATGGTGATACCCCGCCGGATGGGATTCTCCAAATTCACGCTCGAAGGCGAGGACGTGGGCTCGCTCGTCCTGTGGGTCGGCCACGACGCGCCAATCTACGGCGGCAACTCGGGCGGCCCGCTCGTGAACCTCGCGGGCGAGATCGTGGGCGTCAACGAAATCAGGGTGGGCCTCGGCGGCGCCATTCCGGGCAACCTGGCCAGGGCCGTGGCCGAAGAGATTATCGAGCGCGGCAAGGTGCGCCGCAGCTGGCTGGGCCTCGACGTGCAGCCCCTTCTTAAGTCCCAAAAAGAGCTGGCCGGAAAAACCGGCGTCCTCGTCAGCGGCACCTTCGAGGGCTCGCCGGCGGAAAAGGCGGAATTTCTTCCCGGCGATATTTTGCAAAAACTGGCCGGCCGGGAGGTGAGCGTCCGCTTCGCGGAAGAAATTCCCCGCTTCAACCAGCTCCGGATGGGCCTAGCCGTCGGCGAGGAGGTCGAGGCCGTCGTGCTTCGCGACGGGAAGGAGAAGACGCTCCGCGTCACGCCCGTCGAGCGCGAGAACGTGCGCGCGGAGGGCGCGGAGCTCAAGGAATGGGGCTTCACGGCGCGCAGCCTTTCCCTTATCGCGTCGAAGGAGCTCAAGCGGAAAACGAAAGACGGCGTCCTGGTCACGAGCGTCCGGCCCGGCGGCCCCTCGGGCGAGGCCAAGCTGGCGCTCCGCCCGGGCGACGTCATCGTGGAAGTGGACGGGGTGCCCGTCAAGAACCTCGACGAGCTTGCGGCGCTCACGGAGCGCGTGCTCGCTTCTGATGAGGAAGAGACTTCCCCGGAGCGGGCGGAGCGCGGCGGCCGGGGCGAGCCGGTGCCCGTCACCGTGGCGTTCGAGAGAAAATCCAGGCGCTTAATGACCGTCGTCAAGGTGGGCCTTAAAGAGCTGCAGGACCCGGGCCTCGAGGTGCGCAAGGCATGGCTCGGCGTCGCGTTTCAGGTCCTCACGAAAGACCTGGCGAAGGCCCTGGACCTGGACGGCAAGAAGGGCGTCCGCGTCACGCAGGTGTATTCCGAAAGCCCGGCGGAAGCGGCCGGACTCGAAGTGGGTGACGTCATCGTCGCCCTGGACGGCGAGGAGATTCCCGCTTCGTATCCCGAGGACACGGAAATTTTCTCCGCCATGATCCGCCAGTACAAGATCGGCTCCAGCGCAGCGCTCGCGGTCATCCGGAAAGGCGGGGAGCGCGCGATGGAGGTGGAGTTCGGCTCGTCGCCGAAGCTTGCACGGGAGCTTCCAAAATACCGCGACGACGTCTTTGATTTCACGGCGCGGGACGTGGCGTTCCTGGATCGCGCGCGAGAGAAGTGGCCCATGGAGCAGCGCGGCGCCCTCGTGGAGGTCGTCGGGGAGGGCGGCTGGGCGGCCCTGGGGCGGCTTGCCGTGGACGACCTTCTCCTCGCCGTAAACGGAGTGCCGGTGGAGGACGCGGCGTCGCTCGAGGCCCGGATGCGGGTGGTGGCACAAGAAAAACCCAAAAGCGTCGTGCTCCGCATCCTGCGGGGCATCCACACGCTGTACCTGGAGCTCGAGCCCGCATGGAGCAAGGCGGCACCCTAGCATATGATAAGAAAGGATAGATTCATGGCACGCAATCGCTTTCGAGAAACTTTCCTCCGTGGCGCGCTGGCAGTGCTCGTCGCGCTCGCCGCCGCGGGCGCTCCCGCATTTGGGGCCAACGAGGCGGCGGCGGGGCGAAAGGTGGTTCGCGCGTGGCAGGACGCCGTCGTGACCGTCCGCCTCGTGCTCAGCACCCGCGTCGTCATACAGGGCCGAGAGGTGAACAAGACCGAGAGCACCTCCGTGGCCGCGGCCACCGTGATTGACCCGTCGGGGCTCGTGGTGCTCTCCTTCTCGGAGACCGACCCCGCGGAGGCGTATCGCAGGATGGATCTCGGCGGCGAGGACGAGTTCAAGTACAGCATAGACTCGGAGATGACCGACTTGAAGATGCGCCTCTCGGACGGGACCGAGGTACCGGCCGAGATCGTGCTCAGGGACAAGGACCTGGACATGGCGTTCGTGCGCCCGAGCGAGCCTCTCGAGGAGCCGATTCCCGCCGTCAACCTCAAGAAAAGCGCCGAGCTCGGCGTCCTCGACGCCGTGGTTCTCCTGGGCCGCCTCGGCAAAGTGGCGAGCTGGGCCCCCTCCGTCACGCTCGACAAGGTGCAGGCCGTCGTGGAAAAACCCCGAACGTTCTACATTCCGGGCGCGGCGGCCGGGAACGGCCAGCTGGGCACGCCGGCCTTCTCGCTCGACGGCAAAGTCGCGGGCGTCCTCCTGCTGCGCCGGCCGCCCATCGGCGGCGGGAGCGGATACTCCGCCTTCCAAGGTCCGCATATGAGAGAGCTTCGAGTGATTCTTCCCAGCGAGGATATTCTCGAAGCGGCCGAGCAGGTGCCCGCGAGGAAGAAAAAGGAAAAAGGAACCGCCGAGTAAAAAAACATGTTTCCTCCCGAAATCGCCGTCTACGTCATCATCCCCCTCGCCCAGATCGCGGCCCTCCTTGGCGTCGTCCTGCTTTGCGTGGCGTACACGACGCTCCTCGAGAGGAAGGTAATCGCCTACATCCAGGCGCGCATCGGTCCGAACCGTGTGGGGCCGCGCGGGATTTTTCAGCCCATCGCCGACGGCCTCAAGCTGTTCATCAAGGAGGACATCGTCCCCTCGGGCGCCGACAAGTGGCTCTACATGGCCGCGCCGCTCATCGTCCTCGCGGTGGCGCTCGTGACGTTTGCGGTCGTGGCCTTCGGCCCGGCGGAGGATAATTTCACGATCGATCTTCCGTGGCTCTTTCAAGAACCCGTCCAGTTTGTTCCCTGGATCATCGCGGACGTCAACCTGGGCCTTCTCTACATCCTCGCCGTCGCCTCGCTCGGCGTCTACGGCATCATCCTCGCCGGCTGGGCCTCGAACTCGAAATATTCCCTCCTTGGAGGCCTGCGCTCGGCGAGCCAGGTCATCTCCTACGAGGTGGCCCTTGCGCTCGCGCTCATCGGCCCACTGCTTCTGGCCGGCTCGCTCCGGCTGCAGGACATCGTCGAGGCGCAGCGCGGCCTGTGGTTCGTCGTGCCCCAAATCGTGGCCTTCTTCATCTACACCGCCGCCGCCTTCGCCGAGACGAACCGCACCCCCTTCGACCTGCCCGAGGCCGAGTCGGAACTCGTCGCGGGCTTCCACACGGAGTACAGCGGCATGAAATTCGCCTTCTTCTTCCTGGCCGAATACGCGAACATGATTTTGATCGCCATCATCGCCGCGACCGTCTTCCTGGGCGGGTGGCTCCCGTGGCTCCCCTTCTGGGGAGACGAGGCGGACGCCTTGCTCCGCTCCGTTCCATACCTGGGCGTGCTCACGCCGCTCCTGTGGTTTCTCCCCAAGGTGCTGGTGTTCCTCTACGGGTACCTCTGGGTTCGCGCCACGTTCCCGCGCTACCGCTACGACCAACTGATGGGTATCGGCTGGAAGATTCTCATCCCCCTGGCCTTTGCGAACATCCTCCTCACGGGGCTTGTGAAGCTGTGGGTTTAACGGTATAAAAAACGTTCCGCAAACACGACCTCGAAACTCTCGAAAGGAGAACGAACCATGCCAAACGGACCTTCTGCGCCAGTATCCGATAAGAAGCGCCTGCCGGCGTTCCTGCTTTGCCTCTTCCTCGGCGGCCTGGGGGCCCATCGTTTCTACGTCGGTAAAATTGGGACTGGGATTCTTACCATCGTGACCTTGTTCGGCTTCGTGGGCATCTGGCCGCTCATTGACTTCATTATGATCATCGTCGGCGCCTTCAAGGACAAAGAGGGACGCAAGGTCGAGGAGTGGACGTAGGCCTTTCTTGCGGCTTGCAAGTTCCGGCGAAACAGGCCAGACTAAGTCTATGGCTGCGGTAAAAGCGTTCTTCATGAAGGTCCTCTTCATCGACCTCTGGAAGGGACTGTTCGTGACGGAAAGGTACCAGTGGAAGAAGAAGTTCACGATGCAGTACCCGGAGGAGTTGCCCGACATTCCCCCGCGCTTCCGGGGGCGCCTCATCGTGGACATGCCGCTCTGCATCTCCTGCAAGCTGTGCGAGATCGCCTGCCCCACGAACGTCATTACCGTCATCAAGAACCCCGACAAGACCAAGAGGGAGCCCCTGGAGTTCACCATCGACCACGGCCGCTGCTCCTTCTGCGGCCTGTGCGTGGACGCCTGCCCCACCGACTGCATCCTGCACCACGAGGAGTACGAGCTGGCGGTCTACAGCTACGACGACCTTTACCACCACAAGGAGCTCGTGGGGCGCAAGTGGAGCGAGGCCGGGCAGTTTCAGCTTGAAGCGCAGGTGGCGGCCTCCGTGCACACCGAGCGCCCGCCGGGCGAGGGCGGCGGCAACGCAACGGCCGCGTAGCCGCTTGTTGCGGGGCCTGAGGAGGGGAGGGTGGAAAGCCGAGCCTTGGGCAAGCCCCGATATCCCAGATATCGGCGTAAACTTAACCCCGCCGTGAGGGTTTATCTGTTAACTGCTTACAAATAAAAGGTTTTTTGTTGTGGGATTTTCTCTCACGGCGGTGGTGTTTTTCAGAAAGGGGCGGAAGGCGCGGCAGATGCCGAAAGGGCGGGGGAGCGGGAGAGAGGGTTTTTCTTAATTTTTCCCCTTGACAAACGGGTTTCATAATGATATACGACTATGTGAATATTCAAATAGAAGGATGAAATTATGAATACCCTCAAGCCGGCCTCACACCTCTTCAAGGCGCTCGCGCGCAAGACGCGGATGCGCATACTGAACCTGTTGCTTGCGCACGACAGGCTCTGCGTGGGCGACATCCAGGACGCTCTGGGGCTGAGCCAGCCCAACGTGTCGCGCCACATGGCATGGCTCAAGCGCTACGATCTCGTCGAGGACAAGAGGGAAAGCCACTGGGTGTTCTACCGCCTGTCCCGGGGCCTGTCCCCGCTTCAAAATGATGTCCTCGACGCCCTCAAGAAGTTTTTCGCAAGCGACGAGACCATGAAGAGCGACCTTCGAAGGGCCGCCTCCCTTCACAGGGACCGTCTGAAGAAGCTCGGCGGGAATGCAACGAGCGGGAAGGCCGTCGGTAAAAAATGAGGTACTGCATGCGCGCCGTTCCGATGCCGACCGCCCGCGGGGCCGTCCTCGCCGCGGCGCTCGTGCACGTTGCAGCCCCGGCTGTCGAAGCCGCGGAAATCTCGCACGAACCCGGCAAGGGCTTCAAGCTCGAGACCGAGGACGGCGATTTCGACATGACCCTGGGCGCGCGCATGCAGCTGCGCTACACGTACGAGGACTTCGACCGCGACCGGGACAAGGAGGACCTGAGCACCTTCGAGGTGAAGCGCATGCGCGTCTACCTGAAGGGGAAGGCCTTCAAGCACTGGAAGTACATGTTCCAGGCCGACTTCGCCAAGAAACAGAAGACGACGCTCAAGGACGCCCAGATCACGTGGGCGAGGCACACGAAGGCGCAAATCACCGTCGGCCAGGGAAAAGTCTTTTTCGACCGCCAGCGGAAGACCTCGTCCGGCAAGCATACGTTCGCGGACGTGTCGCTCGCGGCCAGCGAGTTCGGCATCGACCGCGACGTGGGCGTAATGTTCCACGGCTCGGCGGGCGAGGGAAAAATTTTCCAGTACCACCTCGGCGTCTGGGAGGGCGAGGGCGAGGGCGGAAAAAATTCCGACACGGGGCACCTCGTCGTGGGAAGACTTTCGCTCAATCCGGACGGCGACTTCAAGTACTCCGAGTCGGACATCGAGGCCCCGGATTCGTGGAAGTGGTTCCTCGACTTTGCGGGCGCATGGAACCATGCTCCGGCCGCCCTCGACTCGGACTACGACGGCGACACGGTGATCGACGAGGCGGACGACCGCCGCTACGTGGCGGGCGTCGGCGTCCGGGGACGGGGGCTGTACGCCCAGGGCGAGTACTACCTGCGCACCGTGAAGCCCGACGTGCCGGAGAGCGCGGGTGTTCCGGACGTGGACTCGGACGGCTGGTACGCTCAGGCCGGCTACATGGTCGTGCTCGAGGTCTGGGAAGTGGCCGTCCGCTACTCGCTCGTGGATCCCGACGACGCCGCCGAGGACGACGAGAAAACGGAGGCCATGGTGGGCGTGAACCGGTTTATCAAGAAAGTCGGCCACGGCTTCAAGCTGACGGCCGACGTGGCGCAAATTCGAGAGAAGACGGGCCCCGGAGGAAAGGAGCTCAAGGATGTCCGGGGACGTTTGCAAATCCAGCTTATTTTCTGATGCAGTCTCGCCTATCAAACATTTGCAACGAAGGAAATGACCAGTTACAAGCGACGAGCCCGCCGTAAAGTGGCGAGAAACGGCGACGCGCTCGAAAGAGGCTTGAACCCGCCGCGCCGCGGTGCTACGCTGTGTTGCAACAGGCTCTATACACCACGGCAAAGGAGAAATATCGACGATGGCTTTCGGCTTTTTTCCCAAACACGAAGAGTTCTATGACCTGTTCGACCGCAGCGTCGAGAACCTGCGCGAAGGTGCGCACCTCCTGAAGGCGCTTCTGGATGACTACACGGACGTCGGGGTCAAGATCAAGCGCATCGAGGAGGTGGAGCACAAGGGCGACACGCTCACGCACGAGACGATCGAGCACCTGAACCGCATCTTCGTCACGCCCATCGACCGCGAGGACATCCATGCCATCGCGGAGGAGGTGGACAACGTGCTCGACCGCATCGACAACGCCGCCTACCGCCTGTACCTCTACAGGATTCCGGAGCCCTCCGAGGCCAGCCGCGCCTTCGCGGACGTGCTGGTCCGCTCCGTGGACGAGGTGGCGCTCGCGGTAAAGGCGCTGCGCAACCTACGCAAGCCGCGCGAGATTCTCGACCGCTGCGTCCGCATCAACACCTTCGAGAACGAGGCCGACCGCATCCTCCACAGGGCCCTCGCGGCGCTCTTTCGCGACCACAAGGACCCCATCCTGGTGATCAAGTGGAAGGAAATTTACGAGCGCCTCGAAGAAGCGACCGACAAGTGCGAAGACGTCGCCAACATTCTCGAAGGCGTCGTTCTCAAGAACGCGTAACGCCCGTGCGTTTTCCGCCGCTCCACGTTTGAGCAATGCTGGACACAACCCTGCTCTACGTAGCCTTCATCGTCACGCTGGCGCTCGCGTTTGATTTCCTGAACGGCTGGAACGACGCCGCCAACTCCATCGCCACCATCGTCTCGACGCGCGTCCTCTCGCCGCGGATGGCGGTCGCGTGGGCGGCGCTCTTCAATTTCCTGGCCGCCTTCTTCTTCGGCGTGAAGATAGCCAAAACCATCGGCAAGGGCCTCATCGACCCGGCCATCGTCACGAACGAGGTGATCCTGACGGGACTCGTCGGGGGCATGGTCTGGACCTATCTGGCCACGATGGCCGGCATGCCCATCAGCGTCTCCCATGCCCTCATAGGGGGCTTCGCCGGCGCCGCCGTCATGCGGGGGGGGTTCGACGTGCTCGTACTCGCAAAGTGGTACACGGTCATAGCCTTCATTTTTGTATCCCCCATAGTGGGCTTGATTTTGGGCTTCGTGTTGATGTTTCTCGTGACCCGCATCTTCCACGGCTTTCGCCCCGGCGTCGTCAACCGCTACTTCCGGTTTTTCCAGCTGGTTTCCTCCGCCGCGTTCAGCCTGGGCCACGGCGCAAACGACGCGCAGAAGATCATGGGCATCATCTACATTCTGCTCATCACGAACAGATATCTCCCCCTGGAAAGCAGCGTCCCGTGGTGGGTGATTCTCTCGTGCCACTTCGTCATCGCGATGGGCACGCTCATAGGCGGCTGGCGCGTGATTCGCACGCTGGGGCAGCGCCTGACTAAGCTTCAGCCGAGCGGCGGCTTCTGCGCCGAAACCGCCGCGGCGACCGCGCTCTGGGGCACGGCCTTCCTCGGCATTCCGGTCTCCACGACGCACACCGTCACGGGCGGCATCATGGGCGTCGGCACCATACGGCGGCTTTCGGCGGTGCGCTGGGGCGTGGCGAAAAGCATCGTGTACGCATGGCTCCTGACGATCCCCTTCTCCGCGGGCGTGGCGGCGGTGCTCTACGTAGCGTTGTCGAGGGTGCTCAATTAAAAGAGGGTAGGGGATTTAATGACCGATTGCCGATTATCGATTACCGATTCCTGAATCGGTTATCGGTCATTGGTTATTTTTTCTTGACCTTTTTCCCCGGCTTCTTCTCACTCGCTGTCAGAACGACGCCGGCGGCGGCCACGCGGTCGGTGTGGCTTAGGGAGACCAGGGTTTGCAGCACGCGGGCCCGCTCGGCGAGGGCGCGGGCCTTGCCGCCGAGGCGAAGTGCCGGGGCGCCGCTTGTGTTGCGAAGAATTTCGACGTCTCGGAACGCTACGCCCTTGCCCCGGCCCGTGCCGAGCGCCTTGAAGAAGGCTTCCTTGGCGGCCCAACGGGCGGCGAAGTGCTGGGCGCTGTGGCGGCGGGCGCGGCAGTAGCGAATCTCCCGCTCGGTGAAGACGCGCTTCAGGAAGGCTGTCCCCCGGCGCCGGAGCAACGCCTCGAAGCGCTCCATGTCCACGACGTCCACGCCGAGGCCCTTAAGGACCATAACTTATTTCAGCGGCGTCCCAGTCGACGGGCATAATCGCGTATCCCATCGGCAGGACGGAGAAGGAGTGCTCACCTGCGGCGAGGTTCGCTGGGGGCGAGATGAACGTCACGCGCTTGAGGGGCAGGCGGTTTTGGTGCCGCGCGCAGAACGTGAAGAAGGGTGCGTCCTCGAAGGTAATGCTCCGGTCGGGTACGCCGGGATTCACGGTCGAGGGAGGCTCGCGGTAGAGGCGGAACCTGAGGACGCGGTGGTGTCGCTTCAGCCCCAGGCGGTGCAGCCAGGAAGGGAAGCGCAACTCTTCGCCTTCGACCACAAGGTGGTGCTCGCCCGGAAGGAGGGCGAACGCTCGCGCGCCGTCCGGGGAGTCCCAGACCATGCCTTCGCCCGCGAGACGGAGCGCTCCCAGGGAAACCAGCTCGTCATGGGCCGCCGGATAGGAGTCCCTGAGACCGTAGGCCGTCGTGTAGCCCAGCGCGCCGGCGACAACCAGCAGAGAAAAAAGGACGGCTTGCCCCACGCGCTTCCAGAACGAGGTGATGTGGGCGCTTTCGATGAAGAAAAAGCGCTTGGCGTCGGAAACTTCGTCGAAGAAGGCCGAGAAGGCGGTTCCGGGAAAGTTTTTTATCCGCTGCCCCCAGAGCCGGAAGAGCCGCATGAGGGCGCGCAGCGCCACGGCGGCCTTCCTGAGCGCGGTCATGAAAGCGCGCAGCAGAAACCATGCCATGGCCGCCACCCCGACGACCGCCACTCCCACGGAGACGGCCGCCAGGCGGGAACTCGCGATGAACGAGATGTGTTCGTCCACGGAAATCTCCAAGAAGGTCATTATATCATTTACGAAAAGGGGGAATCCCGACGAGTCCTAGAAGGTCACGCGGGTGGGCTCAGAGGCGGCTTCGGTCTCCTTCGCGACGCGCTCGGCAATCTTGAGAAATATCTTGGTCTCGGGCGACTCCGGCTCGACGGCCACGGTGGGGCGTCCCGTGTCGCTGCCCTCGCGGATGGCGGGATTCAGAGGAATCTCACCGAGGAAAGGAATGCCGAGGCGCTCGGCCTCCCGGTGGCCGCCGCCTTGGCCGAAGATGTGCGATTCCTCGCCGCATCGGGGGCAGACGAAGACGCTCATGTTCTCGACGATGCCCAGGACGGGAACGTCCACCTTGTTGAACATCTGGGCGGCCCTTGCGGCGTCGAGAAGCGCCAGGTCCTGCGGCGTGGTCACCACGACGGCGCCCGAGAGGCGCGTGCTCTGCACCAGTGTGAGCTGCGTGTCGCCCGTGCCGGGCGGAAGGTCGACGACCAGGAAATCCGCCTCGCGCCACTCGACGCCGACCAGAAACTGCTGGATGAGCTTCATCACCATGGGGCCGCGCCAGATGACGGGCGCGTCCTCGTCCACCAGAAAGCCCATGGACATGAGTTGGACTCCGTGGACCTCGAGCGGGACAATCCTGTTCCGGGCGGTGACCTTGGGCCTCTCGCTCGCGCCCATCAGAAGCGGAATGCTCGGCCCGTAAACGTCGGCGTCCATAACGCCGACGCGGCGCCCGAGCTTTTTGAGCGCGAGCGCGAGGTTGACGGCGACGGTGGATTTGCCTACGCCGCCCTTGCCGCTTCCCACGGCCACGATGTGGCGAACGCCCGGAATGGCCTGGGCGTGGGAGTGGGGGGAAGGGGAGCCCTGTGGCGGCGCCTGCTGCGGGTGCGGCGGAGGAGGCGGCGCCACGTGCTCGATGTCCACGGCGAATTTTTCGTACTCGGCCTTGAGGCGGCTGCGAACTTCCTCGGCCACGGCTTGAGAGGCCTCGGGGCTCGGGTCGCGGGCGCCCAGAGCGACATGAATGGTGCAGCCCTGGAGCGAGATTTCCCGGATGATCCCAAGCGATACGATGTCGCGCTCGGTGCCGGGCCACCGAACCGTGCGCAGGATTTTCTCGACGCTTTCGGGCGTCGGCTTGTCCGCCCTTACGACCTTGGCGGGCTTGCTCCGACGACGTCGGGGCTTGTCTTTCGCCATTTAGCAGCCGCTCCTTTCCGTCCCCCGTGCGGCTTCGAAATTATCCGGCTGTGCGAGCCGCCTCAGAAGGTCGAAGCTGTAGAGGCCGGTCGAATGGCCGTCGCTCCACCGGATTTGGATGGCGTAGCGCCCGACGAGCTCGATCCCCAGGGGGCGCACGTCCCCGGGCACGCTCGCGGGGTCGAGCCGCTGGGCGCCAGTCATTTCTTCCACGCAGCCCGCGCAGGGGCAGGCGAGGCGCACGCGGCGGGCCCTGCATACGCTTTCGGTGCCGTTGTTCCAGCGAATTTTAATATCGTGCTCGTCGGCACGGCCGATTTCCACGGGACGGAGCTTCTCTGCGGCTTGCATAACGAACGGGACACACCCTTTTCTTTCTTGACGCTTGGGAAAAACGTATCGCGGTTTCGCTTTTCCCTGATTCTAAAGGTCGTCCTCCATGCCTGTCAAGGAAAGAGGAGGCCTTGCCCGCGGGGCCGTTTCGGGTTAGAATCCCGCCGCCCTATGAAAGGCGTACTTTTTCTGTGCACGGGCAACTCGTGCCGCAGCCAGATGGCCGAAGGCATCGGCCGCCGGTACGCGCCGCGGGGCGTGGAAATCTGGAGCGCCGGCGTGGCCCCGGTCGGGGTGCATCCCCTGGCGGTGCGGGTGATGAAAGAGGCGGGAATGGACATCTCCGGCCAAACGTCCAAATCCGTCGGATCGGTTCCCCTGGAGCGGATCGACACGCTCATCACCCTGTGCGGCTACGCGGCCGCCCGATGCCCCCATTTGGGCGCTTCCCTGACGCGCCTTCACTGGCCGATTGAGGACCCGGTGGGCGCCGCAGGCACGGAAGAGGAAAGGCTCGAGGCCTTTCGCCGCACGCGCGACGAGATCGAGCGCCGCATTCGCGGGTTTTTCCACTCCACGAAAGTAAAGTAGAGCAGAAAAGGGTAGAAAGATAAAAAAAGAAGACCCCAGACGTATCGTCCGGGGCCTTCCCAGGGGAGGAGATGGTTGTAATTACCTATAATCTATCACCATCAAAATGGTTTGTCAAGAGAAAAAATGTGATTTTCAGCACAAAATTTTTTCCCCCAATTTGGGGCCAATCGGCGGTTTTCATGGCCTCCGGGGGTCTTAATCCCTATTCGCGTATTCGTGTCTATAACACTTTTTTTCATCGGCTTTTCCGGCGCCCGATCATGACAAAAAGCCCGCCCTCATGGCCGAGGCTCAGGATCCACCGCAGCTGCTTCAGCCAGTGCTCGAGGCGGCCGCCTTTCGGGCGGGGGAAAAAAAGAGGGGAAAAATAAAACTACTCCCGCGGCCGCTTCTTGTTCTTGCGGCATTCCTCGCCCACCCACCGTAAGTAGGCGGCGTTTCCTTCGGAAACAGGCCAGGCGACGAGCTCGTGCACCTCGTAGGGATGGTTCTTTTCGAGAACGCGCTTGAGGCGGGGAAGCGCCGCCTTGGTCGTCTTGATGATGAGGAGAAATTCCGAGTCCTCGCAGCGTTTCCCTCTCCAGCAGTAGACCGAAACGGTGCCGGGCAGAATATTTACGCATGCCGCGGCGCGCGCGTCGAGCAAAAGGCGCGCCAGCTTCCTCGCGTCGCTTCGTTTCGAAACAGTCGTAAACGCTATGTACACCATAGAGCCTCCCAGAGCGATTTTCGGGGTTTTGTTTCTGTTTGCACGGTCTTAGAAGAACGAAACACGTTTACGGTGCGGCAAAAAAATTCTTTTCACAGTTTCTGTGGAAAAGCCTTGCAAGAATCTCTCGGCGCACATTCTAACTCACGTCGTTTCAAACGTTTCTCCGCTTTGCACCTGGGCAAGTGCTTAATAATCCCGGAACACCGAAACTCTTCATAGAACATTGACCGGATCAACATTAATGCGAACGCTCTCGCGCTTTAGTCGCTTGAGTGAGCCCAGCGCCTTGTCGAGAACGCTGCGCAGGCGGCCGCGGCTGGACGACTTCAAGACCACGTGGTAGCGGTGGACGTCCTTGATTTTCGCAAGGGGCGCCGGCGCCGGCCCGAGCACCGCAACCCGCGGGTCGCCCGCCTCGCGCAGCGCGCGCGCCAGCTTCTTGATGAGCTTGACGGCTTTCTCCTCGTTCCGGTCGCGCGCGAGCACGATGGCCATGGCCGTATACGGCGGGTACTTCATCACGCGCCTAAACCACAGTTCCTTGCGGTAAAACTCCGCGACGCGGCCGCCCACGGCCATCTCGACGGCGTAGTGGCGGGGGTTGACGGTTTGAATAAAAACCTCGCCCGGGCGCTCGGCGCGCCCCGCACGCCCGGCCACTTGGGTCAGGAGCTGGAACGTCCGCTCCGCGGCGCGGAAGTCCGGGAAGGCGAGGCCCGTGTCGGCCGAGACGACGCCCACGAGCGTAACGTTCGGAAAATCGTGGCCCTTGGCGATCATCTGCGTTCCCACGAGCACCTGCGCCTCGCCGCGCCCGAAGGCGCTCAGTATACGGTGGTGCGCGTCCTTGAGCGACGCGGTGTCGCGGTCAAGGCGCAGCGTCCGCGCCCCGCCCGCAAGGAGAGACCGCACGTACGTTTCCACCTGCTCCGTTCCGTGGCCTACCATCTGCAGGAACTCGCCCTCACACTCGGGGCAGCGGCGCGGAATTTTTTCCCGATGGCCGCAGTAGTGGCACATGAGATATGCCGAGGCGGGTATTTTTCCGTCGTTTGCGTCCCGTCTCCCGCCTCGCGTGTGGAGCGTCAGCATGACGCTGCAGTGCTCGCAGTCCGGGGTGTAGCCGCACTCTCGGCAGAGCACGAACGGCGCGTAGCCGCGGCGGTTCAGAAGAAGCATCGCCTGCTCCCCGCGCGCGACGCATTGCATGAGGGCCTCCTCCAGCGCGCGCGAAAGAATTTTCCGCTCGCCCGTCTCCTGGAACTCTTTCGTCATGTCCACGAGGCGCATCCCGGGAAGCGGCCGCTTCTCGATGCGCTCGGGAAGGGCGAGGGAAAGATACCCCGCCTTGCGCGGCTTTCGGGTGCTCGGGAAGGAAGAGGAAGAATCTCCGCACGCGTTGAAGTACGTCTCCGTCGAGGGCGTCGCCGAACCGAGGAACACCACGGCGTTGTCGCGCTGCGCGCGCACAACGGCGAGGTCGCGCCCGTTGTAGTAGGGAGACTCTTCCTGCTTGTAGGACGGGTCGTGCTCCTCGTCCACGACGACGAGGCCCAGGGACTCTATCGGGGCGAACACGGCGGAACGGGTTCCGACCACGAGGTCCACCTCGCCGCGCCGCACCCGCTCCCACTCGTCGTAGCGCTCGCCCTCGTCGAGGCCGCTGTGCAGTATGGCCACGTTCGCCGCGAAGTGGGCGCGAAGGCGAGCCGCGGTGAGGGGCGTAAGGCCGATCTCCGGGACGAGGTAGAGCGCGCGTCGCCCCATGCCGAGCGCCTCGCGGATGAGGCGGATGTACACCTCGGTCTTGCCGCTTCCCGTCACGCCGTGCAGGAGGACGGGCTGGAACCGGCTCTCCCGGAGGGCGGGGAGCGCGGCGCGGAAAACTTTCTCCTGGTGCCCGGTCAGCGTCAGCTCCCGATTCTGTTCTGGGGGTTTATCCCAGAACGGGTCACGCAGAATTCTTTGCTGAAAAACCCTCACCAGGCCCTTGGCCCGGAGGCGCCGCACGACGGCGTGCGGGTCGGAGGCGAAAGGGGAAAGCTCCGCCACCGGTACGGCCTCGCCGCGTTTCTTGAGCTCCCGAAGAATGAGCGTCTCCGCGGGCCCCGCCTCCCCGGCCTCGGCCTCGCGGAGGCATTCCACGGCGAGCCGGTATTTACCTTTACGCGGCTCCACGAACGTGGATTCTTCCCGCACCCACCCGTGGCGCACGAGCGTCTCCATGCGCGAGGCGGATATTTCCTCTCCCAGGGCGCGTGAGAGTCCTCTTAATGTGAGCTCGCGCGCCTCGTCCGCTGCGGCGGAACCGAGCGCGTCCAGCACGCGGCACATGGCTTCAGAAATTCCTTTACCCTTACCCTGCGTGGCGGCGTCCCGGCCCTTGGGCGTGAGCGAGTAGCGCCTGCGCGCCTTTGCGGAGAGGCGCACGGGATGCGCCGCGCGCAGCATCTCGCCCCACGAGGCAACGTAATGCTCCGCCGCCCAGCGCGTGAAATCAAGCATCGCGGGCGAGAACGTGGGGCGCTCGTCCAGGACGGCGCCGAGGGGTTTTATCTTTTCGCGGTCGAGGCTTTTGGGAAGTTTTTCCGCCTCGGCGACGACGTAGCCCATCTTCTCGCCCGAGCGCCCGAACGGCACGCGGCACCGGCAGCCGAGGAGCGCTTTTTCCTCCCACGCGTCGGGCACGCGGTAGGTGAAGAGCTTCCGCACGGGGACGGGGACGGCGACCTGAACGAATCGCATACGCGCCATGCATGATGGTGCCCCCGCCGCGGGGTGTCAATCTCGGACCGAATGACTAATGACAGATGACAGATAGGGGATGGCAGACTTGCTACGCCGAAGCCCAGCGCGAAGACGAGAGTGTTTCACGCACGCTGCGCAAGCGCCTGCGCATTCTGTCTCCCCCGGTACTCACGCAAGTGCGACCGCGACCGCAATACCCACTCCATAGAATAGGTGGTTGGCCAGGCTGGAGAGAGGGCTCCTAATGCCTTCGGGAGACCGCCTGCCAAACACACCCAGCCCCATGGAAGGGAGAACGAAGAAATGAGAGGCTACCGTCGTCGCGACGCCATAGACAAGGGCCCATGCCGGTGATGCAGGCCCTCCAACCAAGAGATCCCAGCCGAGCATGTAGGTGACCGCGAGGCCCACACCGATGGAGTAATGCGTGATATAGCCATAGAGCAACTCATTTGCGACCTGTTCCATTTCGCCTGGATGGCGATAGCGGAAGCGCCCACGTGCCCACCCCGCGGACATTCTCCCGATCATCCTCACGTCGATCTTCAGGAGCATCCCAGTTCGGGAGAAGAGATGGTTCAAGGAATCCATCACCAACGTCCCCAACACTCCGGCTACCACTCCCGTCATGACGAGATCCATCGCTCCTCCAATGCCCGTAGGTGAGATGCCAGACTGTGCTCCCAGTGTCCTGAGCCTGAAATACGCTTACGTCTTCGAGAACCGAACTGCTTTCCATGGGGCAAGAACGGCCAATGATATCCTCGAAGCCGCTCCGGGGATACGCTGCCCTTGCTCACTCGATAACAGGACAAGCGTGTTCGGCCCGGCTCCGCAGGCGGGATGACGCCGAGGGGCCGCCTGCAAAAGGTCGCATGCCCTGCAGGGCCCTTCAAGGCAGGAATCCTAGCGTATGAGTGGATGTCAAGAGGTGAGGCGGTTTCCCAGGGCGGCCGCCATCCGTAGCGGCGGGTTGGGCGGACTCTGCAGTGCGAGGCTTGACCACTCCGGCCGCGCTTCCTTCTGCTGACGGATGGATGCCACGCAGCGTTGGGCGGACCGGAGTGGCGTCCTCTTCTATGACAGAGACACAACAACCTCACTTGCCGCCGTGGCCCTCAGAACCCCCTGGCCCCGGGTCCGTACGCCGAGTGTGCGCAGATCTTCTCTCGAACGCCAGCACGATGATGCCCAGAACAAGCACCGGAAGACCGATCACTGCGGCGCACAAGATACTGGCTCCCCACTGCCCTATCTGGTGTTCCCATTCGGGGTCCTCTGAGTCCCCGTAGAACGTGTACAAGACCAGAAACCCGCAGATTGAAGCGACGGTGAGGACGGCACCCATCCACGCGAACCACTTCCCCAGGGAAGTCTCTCGCCTCCGATTGGCCGGGGTGCGCTCCTGGGGCATCGAGGGTCCCGTTTGGCCACGGCTGGGGCAGATCTGCGCGTGCTCTGCG
>CP070701.1:907803-971939 GCA_020349885.1 Acidobacteriota bacterium | reverse complement strand
AGGCGACCGTGAGCGCCACGTCGGCTACGCCGTTTATCATCAGCGGCACACAGGCCCACCCAAACTCCTTGAACGAGAAGTCCCACTCTTTCTTCACGCGCGCCCGGATCAGGCCGTAGCCGCCGAGATATATCACATCGCCAATTCCCCCGTATATTAAAAAATTGGCCTCGCTCGCATTGGGCAGCTCGTAGACCCAGCGGTCCATGAACCCCCCGATCCCCCATAGAATCGCGGCAAGGGCGGACTGGTAAAACCATATGGGTATCCCTAAAATCTTGCGCGAGGGCTTCTCCGTGGGAGAGGAAGGCTCGTACGCGATGCCCATGCAACCTAGGATGACCACCGCAACCCCCACGTATTGCCAGGGGAACAGGATTTCATCCAAAAGATGGATGTAGCGCGCATCAAGAATGACGATAACAGCGGTCACGGCCGGATAGGCCGCGGATATCGGGCCGACGATACTTACGGGGCCGTGCACAATGGCTTCAAATGTAAGAATCCAGGCCGTGGTCTCCAGTGTGCTGGACAGAGTCCCGTAGAGCATAAACTCTAAATCATGGAGAGCGAACGGCATAGGATGGTCCTCGGTCAGATGCCAGTACCAGGCGAACCCTCCGTAGAACAAGATCGTCGTAATTGCGCCGTACGCGCAGAAACGGGAGACCGATATGCTCTCGTCGAGGAATTGCTTGTACACTCCGTCCGATATCCCGTAACTGAATACCGCAATCAATGAAAGCCCGAACCAGGGCTCAAATAAAAGCATGCTCGAATAATTCCTTTGTCTTCATCTGTTCATTGGGTTACAGGAATCCGTTACACAACACACGGCGGTTTTTAAAGGTCTCTCGCTCTACCACAAGCGGTCCCGATTTGCTACTACGGGCCGGAGCATAAAATCGCGCCGATGAAAGTAAGCGTGATGCACGTCCACTGAAAGCGATTAAGCCTCTCACTGAGGATGATGAACGCATACACCAGCGTTATCGGGATGGAAGCGGCCGACAGGGTCGTCACGAGCGTGGCCGGGCCCATGTTATAGGCGACCATGATCGCCACGTCGCCGACGGCGTTAAGCCCAAGCGGAATGAAGGCCTGCAGCGGTTCCTTTATCGGGGGGAATTTCCACTCGCGCTCCTGAATCAGGCCGTAGAAAAGGAGCGCGAGCGCCGTGGCAATCCCCGCAAACAACGCGAAATTGGCCTCGCTCGCATTGGGCAGCTCATAGACCCAGCCGTCCATCATCCCTCCGATCCCCCATAGAATCGCGGCAAGAACGCACTCTATAAACCATATGGGTATCCCTAGAAATCGGCGCGCGGGCTTTTCCGTGGGAGTGGAAGGCTCGTACGCAATGCCCATGCAGCCGATGACGACCAACGCAACCCCTAGGTATTGATGGGGGGACAGGGTTTCATCCAAAAGATGGGTGAAGCGCGCATCAAGGAAGATCAGCACGGCGGTCACGGCCGGATAGGCCGCGCAAACCGGGGCGATAATACTGATGGGGCCGCTCACAAGGGCCTCGAAGGAAAGAATCCATGCCGCGTTTTCCAGTGTGGCGGCCAGTATCACGTAGAACATAAACTCGCGCCCCTCCGGAGCAAACGGCGGAGCGTGCTCGTTGGTCAGAAAATAATACCCGTAGACCACGATTGTTATCGGTACGGAATACAGGCAGAAACGGGAGACCGTTATACTCTCGTCGAGGAATTGCTTGTACAATCCGTCCGATATCCCGTAGCCGAATACCGCAACCATTGTAAGTACGAACCAAGGCTCGATCAGCATGGAACCCCTTTCCTGTTAGCTTCCTGTGGCCCCTTGGTTGCTACTGCTCCGATTGTCCCAGCTCCCGCTCGGTGCTGCGGTATTCGGGGAAGGTCGTCGCCCCGGTCGCTAGGCATTTTTTAAAAAATTCCCCGGCCTTTTCCCGGTCGCCGCCGAGAAGGCGCCGCATGCCGACGTAGTAGTACGCCTCGCACTTCTGGCCGCGGTCGGTCTCCTCGTCGTCGCTTTCAGCCGCTTCGAGGGCGGCGTCTTCCGTGATGATGCCGGCGTAGAAGCGCACCAGGGGCGCGGGCCATTCGGCCTCCGCGAGTCCCGCGTAGATTTTCCTCAGCTCTTTTTCGTGCGCCCGGGCTTCTTTCTCCATGCCTGTTTTCAGGAGGGCGAGCGTGTAGGCGAGCTGGCTGTAGCTGTCCTCGTACTCCGAGGCCGCGGCCGTGCGACGCTCGGCGCCTTTATAACCCCAGGGAATGGGCGTCTGGAATTCCCGGACGCTCTCCTCGTATCTTCCCATGTGGTAGTACACCCACCCCAGGCCGTTGCGTGTAGCGAAGCTGTGTGGGTCGAGCGCTACGGCTTTCAGAAATTCCTGTACGCTTTCCTCGTATCTTCCCAGGTCGGAATAAGCCCACCCCAGGCCGGCGTGCGCCTCGGCGTCCTTCGGGTCGAGCTCCATGGCCTTCTGAAAGCTCGAAAGCGCCTCCTCGTATTCTTCCTGGTAGGTGTGAGCCCATCCCACGTCGACGTGCAGCACGGCGTATTCCGGGTCGAGCGCGATGGCTTGTTGAAATAAGACTTCCGCTTCTTCCCAGTTGTTTTGAAAGACGTAAATGTTACCCTGCCAGCGCAGGCTCTCGGCGGTGGGAGGGTCGATCTTTTGCAGGAAGCCGAGCGCCTTGTCTGGCTCGCCCTGGTAGTGTGCGGCCATCACGAGACGCGCCGCGTTGCGAAGATCCTGCGCTCCTATCTTTTCCAGGCTCATCTCCTCGGGCAGGGTGAAAAACACCAGCACGGAACTCTCCCTCTCCCGCAGCCACCGGATGGTCCTCAGGAGCTCGAGGTGGGGTCGAATTTCCAGGTAGCTGGGAAACGTATGTATCTGGCCCCAGAGGATGAGGTCCGCCTGGAGCGTTTCGCCGAGGACCCTTGCCTCCTCCTCGGTGCGGGGCGGGATGAAATCATCCGCCAGGATCGTTACGTTCTCCTCGTCCCCCAATTCCTGTTCAAACATTTCCTCCGCCAGGCGCTGCATGTCCAGGCCCTTTTCCAGGGCCCTCTCGTCCGGCCCCCAGAACGGCGCCACCGCGATGACGAATTGTTCCTCCTTTTTTTCTTCCGCCCCCTCTCCCCGCGTGAGAAGGGAAACGGAGGGGAGGGTTCTCCACATCCACCATCCCGCCACCGCGACGACAACGATGACAACCACAACCCAGAGGGTTGCCTTTCCTCGCGGCCGCCCCGGCGTTTCGCTCATAGGCTCATCTTGACCGCAAGAGCGTCTCCGTCGGCTTTCCGGTGCACGTGAAATTCTCCAACGCTTCGACCATCCGCACCATTCTAACAGAACTCAACCGCAAATGGGAGATTCCTTAAATTATATAAAGAAGCGTCCGTTCCCCCACCTCTCTTTTTTTGGCATTTCCGTTTCGCTACTCCGGGCCGGAGCATAAAATCATGCCTATGAAAACCAGCGTGATGCACAGCCACTGAATGCGCGTGAGCCTCTCCCCGATGATGAAGAACGCGTACACCAGCATTATGGGTATGGAGCCGGCCAGCAAAGTCGTCACGAGCGAGGCCGGCCCCCACTTATAGGCGAGGATGAGCAGCAGGCTGCCGGTGGAAAACATCACCAGGGGCGCGGCGGCGAGGGCAATTTCCCTTGCCGGAAATTTCCACTCTCGCTCCCGAAGCACGCCGTACCCGCCCAGGGTGATCGCCACGGCGAATCCCCAATACAGCATGAAATTGGCCTCGTTCGCCCGGGGCAGCTGGTAGGCGTATTTCGTCAGCGTCGCCCCCATTCCCCATCCGCACATGGCAAGAACGGACTGCAGGAACCACAGCCGGCTCGTGCCCCTTTTGCCGGACCCGGATTCGCCGGACCGCTCCGGGTCTGAATGCGCATGCGCAATGCCTATGCATGCGGCGATCACCAGCACAATCCCCGCGTATTGGGCGGGGGTCAGGATTTCATCCAAAATAAAACGGGCCGACACGACGGTCACGACCGGAGCGGCCGCAGTAATCGGGCCGACGATGCTCACGGGGCCGCCCGAAAGGGCCTCGAAGTAAAGGACCGCGCTCGTGCTCTCCATCAGGCTGGCCAGCACCGCGAAGAAGAGAAACTGCCGGCCCTCGGGATCAAGCGGCGGAGGATGGTCATGCATCAGATAAAAACCCAAGTACACCACGGCGGCTATCGGCACGGAATACAGGCAGAAGCGAGGGGGCGTTATGTCCCCGATGAACTGCTTGCACAACCCCTCCGCAATCCCGTAGAGGAAAACCGTGATTAACGTAAGCACCAGCCAATGCCCGCTCAGCAGGGAAAGCATTACTGTTTAACTTCCTGCTTCGGCGCGGCGCACCGCAAGGTTTTCGGACGCTTCAGCCATCCGCGCCATTCTAACAAAACCCGGCGGCATAGTTAATAGCGCGCGGCCGCGCGCCGGGCGCGCGAGCCTTGACACACCTCGGCCATGCATCCATACTTATGCGTTCCCGGGCGTCACCCGGGTTCTGCTGGGTTACGATTTTCTCGGAAAACTTAAAAAAAACAGAAAGGGAAAAAAGCTATGCCATCGCGAAGCATTGTCGATCGGCTTAAGGCCGGCGAGTATATAGTTATGGACGGGGCCATGGGGAGCGAGCTACAAAGGCGCGGAGTCGACGTGGACAAGGGCTGCTCCGTCGATAAGCTCGGCGTGTGGTCGGCCGCCGCGAACCTCGACGCCCCGGATGTCGTCCGGGCGATCCACGAGGATTACCTCAAGGTCGGAGCCGAGATCATCATCAGCAACAATTTCTTTACGAGCAAGGGGATGCTGTCTATGATCGGCGAGCAGAACCGATGGGAGGAGTACGTGCGGCGGGGCGGTGAGCTGGCCGTCGCGGCCCGTGACGCCGTCAATCCCGAAGCGTACGTTGCGGGCGGCATCGCCCCCACCTTCGGATACCAGAACGTAAACGAAGACTGCGGCAGCGATCTCGGCCAGGAGTTCGAGGCCATATCCCGCATCCTCGCCGAGGCGGGCGTGGACTTTATGCTTCCCGAGTACATGGCGGGGGAAATCGTGCACGAGACCCCGATCAAGGACTGCGTGACGGCCGTGGACGCCTGCGCAAAGACGAAGCTTCCCGTGTTCCTCGGGCTGAACATCGCAACCGACGGGAAGAAAGACGGAAAGATGATGCACGGAGAGACCTACGCCGAACTCGTCGCGGCGCTCAAGGGCCACAGGGTGGACGGCATCTTCCTGATGTGCTGCGACCCCGACGAGGTTACGGCCAGCCTGCCCGAGCTGCGCAAGGCCTTCGCCGGGCCCATCGGCGCCTACGCTGAATTAGGGTATTACGAAAATCCCAAGTACGGCACCTCGCCCGACGAAAAGTTCTGGCTCCACGGGATCCGGGGGATCACCCCGGAAAAATACGCCGAGTACGCCCGCGAGTGGAAGAAGATGGGCGCCCAGATCATCGGGGGGTGCTGCTCGAGCGAGCCCAAGCACATCAAGGCCATCGCGCCCGTGGTGAAGGGTTAGCCCCGCCTTTGAAAATATAGACCAACCGTTTGTGGTTGTAGCGGGCGGTTCATGTGCCGCCCGCTGCAATTTAAGGAAGGATAATTCGCAAGCTTCGGCTGAAAATTTGGGCGGGTCGCGTCGGCTATTCCGCGCCCGGGGCCATGAGCATGCCGACGAAAATTATCGTGACGAACACCCACTGAAGGGGCGTGAGCTTCTCCTTGAGAACGAAGAACGCATACACTATCGTCAGCGCCGGATACGCGCCCGACACAGGCGTCACGATAGAAGCCAGGCCATATTTGTAGGAAATGATGAGTATCACGTCGCCGATGGCTATCATCATCAGGGGCGTAAAGGCGAGCGCCATCTGCCTTTTCGGGAATTTCCAATCCTTTTCCTTGTACGCGCCATACACGGCCAGCGGGAGGCAATAGCCGATGAAACCGAACAACGCCATATTGCCCTCGCTCGCATTTTCCGTATACTCGAAGGCGTATCTCGTCATCCCTGCCCCGATCCCCCATCCGAGCGCGGCAATCAGGGCCTGTAAGAACCATACCGGCATTCCCAGAACTCGGCGCTTCGAGACCTTTTGGTCTGGGTCGGAAGGCTCGTACGCGATGCCGATGCACCCGGCGATCACCATAAAGACCCCGATGTATTGTTTGGTGGACAAGGTTTCGTCCAAAATAAAATAGGCATACACGACGGTCACGGCCGGATAGGCGGCGGAAACCGTCCCGACAATGCTGATGAGGCCGCCCGCAATGGACTCGTAATAACAGACATAGGCCACGCCCTCCAGGAGGCAGAGCGTCAGCGCGTAATACATAAACTGGCGCCCCTCGGCGGCAAACGGGTTGGGTGAGGGCATATATAACAAATAAAAAACCGCGTCCGCCAGGAAGTACGTCGGCACGGCGTACAGGCAGAAACGATAGGCCGATACGTCCCCGACGTACTGCTTGAGCAGTCCCTGACCAATTCCGTAGAGGAAAAACGCGAGAAACGTGGTCTCCAGCCAAAAATGGTCGCTGAACATTTCCTGCTATCTCTTTACTGTTTTCATCCGTGCCGTCCCGGCGGAGCCCCGGGGCTTCCGTCGAACGAAGGAAAGCATAGTATCACAAATTCCAAATTTAATCCTTAAATATTTTCATCCGCGCCGTTCCATCGGTGCGCCGTGGCTCCCGTGGGACGAAGCGGGACATATTACCACAACTTTCAATTTCAACAAAATATTCGTCAATTATCCCCCTGATATGGACGGGCCGACCCATACCGGGGGCACGGGGGAATCACTTGACAAACGCCGCGTTTTGTCTTACACTATAAGAGGTAAAAAAAGGGGTGCGATAGACAAGCACTTGTTTGTTTGAAGCCATACGGAGGGCCGGTGCGGAGGGGGAGCGCACGTCCCGCAGGGGCACCGTCCAAGCCCGGGGGAAGCTCCAACTGGAAACGCGGAAGACAAGGATAAAGGAGAAGGGGTATGGTGGACAAGCACTTGTTTGAAGCCGCGCGGAGGGCCGGTGAGGAGGGGGAGCACAAGTCCCGCATGGGGCTCTATCTGAAGATGCTTCGCTCGGCGCACCATAAGACGCTGCGGGAGGTGACCGACGAAGCGCAGCAGTACGGCGAGGTCGTTTCGGCCTCTCTGCTCGCCGACGCCGAGAATGGCAACGTCATTCCCTCCGCCCCCAAGCTCATCACGCTGGCCAAGATCTATCACGTGCATCCGCAGCGCTTCCTCGACCTCATCGACCTTGACCGGCAGCCGAAAACGGTCCCCGGCGAGAAGAGCCCAGGGGTGCTCGAGAAGCGGGCGGACGGGGCGTTCCAGGCGGGCGACTACGCGCAGGCGTACGCCTATCTCGAGGAGGCGCTCTCTTTCCCCGCGGAGCCCGCCCACGCGGCCCTCCTCCGCAACCGGAAGGCGGAGTGTCTGTGGAAGATGGGAAAACTCCAGTGGGCGCGCGACGAGTTCGAGAGGGTGCTAGGCCTGTTCGAGCTCGACGATTCTTCGAGGGTGCAGGCGTACAGCAACCTCTCGGCCGTGTTCCGGCAGATGGGAAACTTCGAGATGTCGCGCGCCATGGCGCTCCAGGCCCTGGCCCTGACGGAGGTCCACGATGACTCGGAGCACCAGGGCGCCATCCTGAACACCCTCGGTGACCTGGATTACGACCTCTACGAGCACCGCGAGCGCTCGGACTCGTTCCTGCTCGGGCGGGCGATCGAGCACTACAGCCTGTCGCTGGATTTTTTCAAGAAGACCAAGGACAAGCAGGCGCAGCGCGTGGTGGTGCTCATGAACCTGGGCCATAGCTACATCCTCAACGCCCAGGGGCGCAAGGGATACCGCAATCTCCACGACGCACTCAAGCTGAGCGAGAAGCTCAACCACCACCGCTACACCGCCCTCGCACTCAGCGGCCTCGGCAAGGGGCACTACGAGCAGGAGGGCTACGAAGCGGCCAAGGACTACTTCCACAAGAGCGAGCTCATGGCCGTCCGGCACGGCTATCCCGACATCCGCTTCGTGAACCACTACTACCTTTGGCGCATGGCACGCGCGGAGCGGAACGAGGTGGTCGAGCGAAGAGCGCACCGGGCCCTCAAAACCCTCCTCAAGCAGTGCGATTCGGACTCGGTCGAGGTCGCGCGCTTCCTGGAATTTCTTCAAGAAGAAAAAGGGGGGAAAGAGTAGCCAGCAGCCAGGGGCCGGGTATCAGGGGTCAGGGTTTAGGGATTAGCCGTCGGCGTTCGGCGAATCGCTCCTTGCTTCTTGTTCCTTACTCCTTACTAGTTGCTACTTGTACAGCCTCTCGATCACGTCCTTGTATTTCTCCTCCACGGCGTGGCGGCGCACCTTGAACGTGGGCGTGAGCGTTCCGTCCTCCACGCTGAGGGGCTTTTCCAGAAACGCGAAGCGTCTCACGCGCTCGTAGTCAGAGAGCCCGGCCATGTGCCGCGCGGCGTCCCGCTCGATGGCCTGGTGCGCCTCGGAGGCGCTTTTTCCTTCAAGCGCCTGGGCGCTTGGAACGATGAGCGCCACGATGAATTTCCTCTTGTCGCCGACCGCGACGGCCTGCTCGATGTAGGGGCTGCGCTTGAGGAGCGCCTCGATGGCCTGCGGCGCGACGTTCTTCCCTGCCGCCGTCACGATGATGTCCTTCTTGCGGCCCGTGATGCTGAGGTAGCCGTCCCCGTCGAGCGCGGCGAGGTCGCCCGTGCGGAGCCAGCCGTCCTCCGTTAAGGCCCTCTTCGTGGCCTCTTCCTTGTTCCAATAGCCGGGCATCACGTTGGGGCCCTTCACCAGGAGCTCGCCGTCTTCGGCGATCCTGACCTCGACGCCGCGGAGAGGCGTCCCCACGGTGCCGTATTTGGGGTGCTCCAGCGGGCTCTGGGAAATGACGGGCGAGGTTTCCGTCAGGCCGTAGCCCTCGGTGAGGCACATGCCCGCGGCGTAGAAGAATTTCCCGAGCTCCGGCGAAAGTGGCGCGCCGCCCGAGATCATGAGGCGCACGGGGCCGAAGGCCCTGCGGATGCGCGAAAAGGTGATCGCGTCGGCCAGGCGGTAGCGGAGCGCGAGCCCCGCCGGGGGAGCGGCGCCGCCGAGGACCGCCTCGGCGTACCGCTGTCCGGTCTTGAAGCTCCACCGCGCGAGCGCCCTTTTGAGAAAATTCGAGGAGGCGCGGTCGAGAATCTCGTCGTGGAGCTTTTCGTAGAAGCGCGGAACCGCCGTGAAAATGGTAGGCCGTGTTTTCTTCACGCACTCCCGCAACTGAAACGGGTCGGGAACGTGGACGATGCTCACGCCCGAGAAGAAATAGAGGTAGTCGAGCAGCCGCTCGAAAATGTGGCTGAGGGGAAGAAAGGAAAGCGCGCGGTCGGAGGAGCGAAACTCCACCCGGTCGGCACAGGCCAGGACGTTCGAGGCGAGGTTGCCCTGCGTCAGCATGACGCCCTTGGGCTCGCCCGTCGTGCCGGAGGTGTAGACGATGGTGGCAAGGTCTTCGGCCTTCGGGGCTTCGAGAAGCTGGCGATGCAAGTCCTGGTTCTGCTCCCAGACCGGTGCCCCCTTCGCTTCGAGGTCGCTCAGGTGGAGGATGGTCTGCCCGTCCTCCCTGCCCGTCCTTTCGAACGTGACGATGTGTTTCAGGTCCGGAAGATTCGCCCCGGCTTCGAGAATCTTCTCCAACAGCGGACCCTTCGAGACGGCGGCGGCCTTCGCGCCAGAGTCCTTCAATATATATTGAGTCTGCTCCCTGGAGGCGTTCGTGTAGAGCGGCACCGTGACGGCACCGGCGTTCAGAACGGCCAGGTCCACAAGCGCCCACTCGAAGCGATTCTCGGAAATGAGCGCCACGCGGTCGCCTTTTTGAATCTCCATCGCGTTCAGGCCGAGCGTCGCAAGGCGCGCGCGGTGGTAGAAATCGCGCGAGGAAACGGCGTAGACCTCCCCCGCGGCGTTCACCCCGAGGAAGGCGTCGTCTTTCAGGAACCGGCTCACGCCGGAGCGCAGGCACTCGTTCAGCGTCTCAAGCGGCATGGGTGTCTCCTTTCCCTTTCAGGGCTCGCGGCGCCGACACTATATGGCTTGTCGTTTCGCAAGTTCCTTCACCTCATCATCGTCGTAACCGAGGAGCCCGGAAAGCACCTCCCGCGTGTGCTCGCCCAGGGTCGGGGGAGGAAGGCGCACTCCGAGCTCGCCGTCGGAATATTTTACGGGAATCCCCGCCAGCTTCACCTTGCCGGCTTTCGGGTGGTTCACCTCAATGAGCATCTTGCGATGGAGCACTTGGGGGTCTTGAAAAACCTCGTCTATCGTGTTCAGGGGCGCGCAGGGAATCCCTTCCCCGGAGAGAATTTCTACCCACTCGCCGCATGTCCTTTTGGCCACCTCCTCCTCGATCAGAGGAATGAGATCCTTTCTGTTCCTGACCCTCAGGTCGTTCGTCCTGTACCTGGGGTCGTCCGTCCAGTCGTCCTTTCCGAGAATTTTGCAGAACTTCGCCCACAGGCCGTCGTTCCCCACCGAGATGGTGACGTAGCGGTCCTTTGCCATGAATGTCTGGTAGGGAACGATCGTCTCGTGCGAGGCGCCCCATCTCGCTGGAATCTCGCCCGATACGAGATAGGAACTCCCCATATTGACGAGCGTTGCAACCTGGACATCGAGAAGCGAGAGATCGATCCTTTTCCCCACACCCGTGCGGTTGCGCTCGTGGAGCGCCGAGCATATCGCTCCGTAGGCGTAGATGCCCGTGCATACGTCCGTAATCGCGACGCCGACCTTGCAGGGCGGGCCGTCCGGAGGGCCGGTTATGCTCATGAGCCCTCCCAAGCTGGACACCACGAGGTCGTAGCCCGCCCTGTCGCGGTAGGGCCCGTCAGGCCCGAACCCCGTAATCGAGCAGAAGATGAGGCGCGGGTTGATGTTCTTGAGCTCCTCGTAGCCGAGGCCGAACCTTTCCATGGTGCCCGGAACAAAATTCTCCACCAGGACATCCGATATCTTCGCGAGCCTCCTTGCAATCTCAACTCCCTCTTTCTTCCCAAGGTCAATGGTGATGGAGCGCTTGTTCCTGTTCACGCAGAGAAAATACGCACTCTCGCCGTCCGCGAAAGGCGGGCCCCAGGATCTCGTCTCGTCTCCTTTTTCCGGCCTTTCTACCTTTATGACGTCCGCCCCGTGGTCGCCTAACATCATCGAACAATAGGGTCCCGCAAGGACCTTGGAGAGATCAAGCACCCGTATGCCTTCGAGAGGACCGTTCATGCCGAAGATAATGTGAAATCCTTGAAAAACACAGGCCTGTTCGGCCGCGGCGTTTAAGTATAGCAGAAACAATTTGCAAAACCCCATGGGATGGACGCTTGAGGAGAGGTGGTGGCCGGAGTGCTTCCTGTCCGCAGGAAGGGTTGCCGAACAGCTTTTATCCCTAACCGGCCGGTGGCTCTCTTACAGCCGCACTTGGCGCACGCTTTGAACGGTGGGAAGTTTTTTCAGGGCGGCGAGGACGTTCTCGGGGGCCTCCTCATCGAGCGCGAGAACGGTGAGGGCCGACCCGGAGCGCTCCTTGCGCCCGAAGCGGCACTCGCCGATGTTGATTTCGTGCTTTCCGAGGAGAGAGGCCACGCTTCCCAGGGAGCCGGGCACGTCCTGGTTTTCGACCAAAAGGAGAACCCCTCTCGGCTCGACATCCACGCGATAGCCGCTTATCTCCACCAATCGAAGCAAGGACTGTTCAAAAACGCAGCCCGCGAGCACGTGTTTCGCGCCCGCCTCACCGGTAAACGTCACGCGCATCAGGTTGGCGTAGCCCAGGTCTTTGTGGCTATGTATCTCCTCGACCGCGATGCCGCGCTCCGAAGCGCGCGGAAGCGCGTTCACCCAGTTGACGCCGCCCTCGGTCATGGGATTGAGCAGGCCCTTCAAATAGGCGCACGTGAAGGGCTTCAGGTCGCCGATCTCCTCGCCGCAATATTCGAGGCACACGCTTTTAGCGGGCTCGTCCATCAGCTGAAAGTGCAGCGCGCCCATGCGCTCGGCCAAATCGAAAAACGGCTTCCCCTCCTCGGGCAGGCGGCGGAAGGGAACGTTCAGGGCGTCCTCGTAACTTCCTTCGAGGAGAAATTTTCTCAATCTTTCAGCAATCTGAACGCCCACCTTCTCCTGCGCCTCGCTCGTGGAGGCGCCAAGGTGCGGCGTGGTTACCACGTTGGGCAAGCCGTAAAGAGGCTTCATCTCCGGGGGCTCTTTTATGTAAACGTCGAGCGCCGCGCCGGCGAGGCGGTCGTTTTTAATCGCGTCGTAGAGAGCCTCCTCGTCCACGACGCCGCCGCGCGCGCAGTTTATCAGGCGCGCCGTGGGCTTCATCAGGGCAAGGCGCTCGGCGTTTATGAGATTGCGCGTCGCATCGCTCTTCGGCACGTGCAGGGAGACGACGTCGGATTCCTTGAGGAGCGCATCGAGCTCCGTCATTTCGACGCCGAGAGACTCGGCGCGGGCTTGCGGGATGTAGGGGTCGTGCACGAGGACGCGCATCCCGAGCGCCTGCGCCGCCGTGGCCACGAGCGATCCGATGCGTCCCATACCGACGAGGCCGAGTGTTTTGCCCCGGAGCTCGGTGCCGGTGAATTTCGAGCGCTCCCACTTTCCCTCCTGAAACGAGGCCCAGCCGCGCGGCACGTTGCGCGCGAGCGCGAGCATGAGCGCCACGGTATGTTCCGCGGCCGACACGGTGTTCGCGTCGGGGACGTTCATCACGGCGACGCCGAAGCTCGTGGCGGCGTCGAGATCCACGTTGTCAATGCCGACGCCGGCGCGCCCGATGGCGCGCAGCCGCGGAACCCCCGCCTCGATGACGTCGCGGTCGGCGCGCGTCGCGCTCCGCACAACGAGCGCGTCGAAGCCTTCCTTCAGTTTCTTAAGGAGCGCTTCTTTCGGCGACTTCGCGGGCATGGACTCGGTCTCGATGACGCCCCCCTCGCAAAGGCGCTTTACACAGGTTGCGGAAACCGGGTCTGCCAGAAGTATGCGCAACGCGGGCATGGCAACGGAGCATAGCACATTGGGGAAAAACATTCAAATTTTCTTGCGCGGTTTTCTCGGGGTATGGGAGGCCGGAATCCGCTTGCAACGCCTCACGCGTCTCTGCTAAACTGATGCTCCATGGCCAAAGCCGCCAGCACGGTTGTCCTCTATCCCGGCTCGTTCGACCCCGTCACGATGGGACACATAGACGTAGTGGAGCGCTGCCTCAAAATTTTCGGCCGCGTCGTCGTGGCCGTGCTGAAGAATCCGCAGAAAGAGCCGCTTTTTTCACTCCGGGAGCGCATCGCCATGATCCGGGCCGCGCGGCGCTGGCCGCAGAATTTTTCCGTCGAGGCGTTCGACGGCCTGCTTGTGGATTTCGCCAAGCGAAAGCGCTCGAACATCCTCGTGCGGGGCCTTCGGGAAATTTCCGATTTCGAGTACGAGTTCCAGATGGCGCTTATGAATCGCCGCCTCGCCCCGCGCATCGAAACCGTCTTCATGATGCCCAAGACTGATTACACTCACGTGAGCAGCCGCCTTGTGAAGGAAATCGCCTTCCTCGGCGGAAGCGTCAAGGGCCTGGTACCCGCCGTGGTTGCGCGGGCGCTTCGCAAAAAGTACACCAACCAATGAAACTCTCCTCTCCACGGAGCATTCCCGAATAAGGTACACAAGACAATGAAACTATCCTCCCGTGCCCAGAGCATCCCAGAGTCCGGCACCTTCAAAGTCAAGCGCCAAGCCGGCGAGCTGCGCGCCAAGGGAAAAGACGTCATCGGCCTAGGCCCCGGCGAGCCCGATTTCGCGACGTTCCCCGCCGTGTGCGAGGCCGGCGAGCGCGCCATCAAGGAAGGCCACACGCGCTACCCTCCCTCCGCCGGCGTCAAGGAGCTACGCGAAGCCATCGCGGAGCACTACAACAAGAAGTACGGCTGCAAGCTCTCGTTTCAGAACGTTTTCATAAGCGTCGGCGGCAAGGGCGCGCTCTACCACAACTTCCTCGGGCTCCTCGACCGCGGAGACGAGGTCATCGTCCCCGCTCCCTATTGGGTCTCGTACCCGCCGCAGGTGGAGCTTGCCGAAGGGAAGTCTGTCGTCGTCTCGACCGAGGATTCCGGACTAGTCCTTGAGGCGCGCCACGTCGAGGGCGCGCTCACGCCGCGCACGAAGGCCGTCGTCGTGAACTCCCCCTCCAACCCCACGGGGCGCATCATCCCGCGGGACAACCTGAACGCCCTGGTCCGCCTGGCCAAGGAGCGCGGCATCGTCCTCGTGGGCGACGAGTGCTACGAGGTCTACGACTACGAAGGGACGTTTGCCTCGCTAGCGGAGCATTTTTCCGAGCCGGACGCGCTCGAGCACATTCTCCTCACGCACACCTTCTCGAAGCCCTACGCCATGACCGGCTGGCGCGTAGGCTACACCATTGGCTCCAAGGAACTCGTGAGCGCGATGGCGAACCTGCAAAGCCACACCGTCTCGAACACGGCCACGTTCGTGCAAAAAGCGGCCGTGGACGCGCTGCACCTGCCCGCGGCGGAGCTTGCTCCGCTCATCGAGGGCTACCGCAAGCGGCGCGACCTCGTGGTCCAGGCCCTCCGGGCCATGCCGGGCATCGATACGACGAATCCCGAGGGCGCCTTCTACGTCTTCCCCTCCGTCAAAGGCGTGATGAAGCGCATGGGCCTCGAAACGTCGAACGCGTTCGCGGCAAAGCTTCTCGAGGAGGCATACGTGGCCGTCGTGCCGGGGGCGGACTTCGGCATGGACGGTTACGTCCGCATCTCCTACGCCGTTCCGGAAGACCGCCTGCGCGAGGCGATGGAGCGCCTCAATAAGTTCGCGAGCGGATAAGAAACAACCGCAAAGCCCGCAGCCCAGGATTTTCCCAAAAGACGCGGCATCGCGTCCGTAGTTCGGGTCTTTAAGCCGTGCCTTCCGGCCGAGCGGATTCGTGTTTTTTCATCATGGACAGCAGGAGTCCCGCGCCAAAGCGCTCCGGCGGAAAGGGCGCGGTTTTATTAAGGAATTTATGATGCTTTACACGGGGCTTTAGCTCGCCCCATGCAAGACTCTCTACAGCCGACGGCTTCCCGCAGGAAGCTCCTCACCGAAGGAAGCATCCCGCGGGGCATCTTCTCGCTTGCAATTCCCACGACGGCGGCCCTCCTTGTGCATTCGGCTTTCGAGATGGTGGACATGATCTGGATAGGGCGGCTCGGCGGCGAGGCCATCGCGGCGGTGAGCGTCTCGAGCTTCATCATTTGGATGCTTTTCTCGCTTTCGGAGGGCGTGGTTTTCGGCGTGCTGGCGCTCGTGGCGCGCCGGGTGGGCGAGGGCGACACCTCGCGCGCCGCCTACCAGGCGTGGCAAGGCATAGGGTTCTCGATCGTCGCGTCGCTCGTCGTGGGGCTCGCGTTTCTCCTCGGGCTCAAGAGCGTTTTCCGCTTTATGCAAACGCCGTCCGAAGTCACGGAGCTCGGCATTTCCTACCTGACGATCGTTCTGTACGGGCTTCCGGTGTTGTTCGTGTTTTACGTTCTGGACGCCGTGTTCAAGGCTTCGGGCGACGCGAAGACGCCAATGTGCATTGCCATCTTCTCGCTCGTCCTGAACGCCGCGCTCGATCCCCTGCTGATTTTCGGGTGGCTCGGGTTTCCGGAGTTGGGCGTCGCCGGAGCGGCGATTGCGACCGTCTTCTCGAGCGCCGTGGGACTCATTGTCGCGTTCCTGTACCTTCCCTCCTTCATGTACGGACGCACGGCGCCTCCCTTGCTTTCGAGAATCATCCCCGACGCAAGGGTCTATAAAAGAATCCTCCAAATCGGCGTGCCGGCTTCCTCTTCGCACACCTTCTTCTGCTTCGTGTACGTGTGTCTCACGCGCATCACGACGCAGTTCGGCGTGCCCGCCATGGCGGCGCTCGGGATCGGGCACAAGCTCGAGTCGGTCTCCTACTTCACGAGCGTGGGATTCGGGGAAGCGGCGGCGACGCTCGTCGGGCAGAACCTCGGCGCGCAAAACCCCGACCGCGCCGAGAAATGCGCATGGCGGAGCGCGCGCTACGCCGCGTACGTTTCGGCCTTCATGGGGGGGTTGTTCCTTCTCTTTCCCACTTACCTGATGCGGATTTTCACCGACGATCCCGCCATCATCGAGGCCGGAGCCCTCTACCTTCG
The DNA here is from genome assembly GCA_020349885.1 of Acidobacteriota bacterium. Classification (NCBI taxonomy): domain Bacteria; kingdom Pseudomonadati; phylum Acidobacteriota; species Acidobacteriota bacterium. Next base: position 955,671 of record CP070701.1, on the reverse strand, counting down.
CATCATTGCGGTCCCGCAGGTGTTCGCCGCCTCCGAGATCGTCTTCGAATCGGCGTTCGTCGGCGCGGGCAACACGATCCCACCCATGCTCATCAACATACCCCTGTTTTTTTGCAAGATTCCCCTCGCGTACGTCCTGTCGAGGCCGGCTTTCTTTGGCTCGGCCACGGGCATCTGGTGGGGCATCGCCTCGACGATAGTGGCGAACGGAATCCTGATGCCGCTCTGGTTCCAGCGTGGGAAATGGAAGGAGAAGAGGGTTTAAGGAAAAAATAACGGTGCCGCCCGGCCCCGGCCTCTATCTAGCCCCATGCAAGACACTCGACAGCCAGTAGCCTCCCGCAGGAAACTGCTCACCGAAGGAAGCATCCGGCGGGGCATCTTCTCGCTCGCGATTCCCACCACGGCGGGCCTCCTTGTGCATTCGGCCTTCGAAATAGTGGACATGATCTGGATAGGACGGCTCGGCGGCGAAGCCATCGCGGCGGTGAGCGTCTCGAGCTTCGTCTTTTGGTTGGTTCTCTCGCTTGGGGAGGTCGTGGAAACGGGCGTGCTGGCGCTCGTAGCGCGCCGGGTGGGCGAAGGCGACATCACGCGCGCCGCCTACCAGGGATGGCAGGGCATAGGGTTCTCGCTCGTCGCGTCGCTCGTAGTGGGGGGCGCGTTCCTCCTTGCGCTCAAGGGAATTTTCCGCTTTATGCAAACGCCGCCCCAAGTTACGGAATTCGGCCTTTCCTACCTGACGATTATTTTATTCGGGCTTCCGGTGTTCTTCGTGGTGAACGCCATGGAGGCCGTTTTCATGGGCTCGGGCGACGCGAAGACGCCCATGTACATCCTCATCTTTTCGCTCGTCCTCAATGCCGTGCTCGACCCCCTGCTGATTTTCGGGTGGCTCGGGTTTCCGGAGATGGGCGTCGCCGGAGCGGCGATTGCGACCATCTTCTCGGGCGCCGTGGGACTCGTAATCGCGTTTGTGTACCTTCCCTCCTTCATGTACGGACGCACGGCGCCTCCCGTGCTCTCAAGATTCATCCCAGACACAGGAATCTACAAAAAACTCCTCAAAATCGGCTTGCCGGCCTCCGCTTCGGGCACCTTCTTCTGCTTCGTTTACATGTGGCTAACGCGCATCACGACGCAGTTCGGCGTGCCCGCCATGGCGGCGCTCGGGATAGGGCACAAGCTCGAATCGGTCACCTACTTCACCGGCGTGGGCTTCGGGGAAGCGGCGGCGACGCTCGTCGGCCAGAACCTAGGCGCCGGAAACCCCGACCGCGCCGAGGCATGCGCATGGCGGAGCATGCGCTACGCCGCGTACGTTTCGGCCTTTATGGGGGGAATGTTCCTTCTCTTTCCCGCGTTCCTGATGCGGATTTTCACCGACGACCCCGCCATCATCAAGGCCGGCACCATCTACCTGCGCATCGTCGCAATCCCGCAGGTGTTCTCCGCCTTCGACATGGTCATCGAATCCGCGTTCATCGGCGCGGGCAACACGATACCCCCCATGCTCATCAGCGTGCCCTTGTTTTTTGCCAAGATTCCCCTGGCCTACCTCCTGTCGAGGCCGGATTTCTTCGGCTCGGCCACGGGCATCTGGTGGGCCATCGCCTTGACGATGGTGTTGAACGGAACCCTGTTGCCGCTCTGGTTCCAGCGCGGGAAATGGAAGGAGAAGAAGGTTTAATTCCCTCCCACCTTCAGGGAGAAAAAACAGGTTTCGGAACGGGCGCTAGGGAAAAATCGCCGGCGCCGCCGCTTTCCTTACGACGACGGGGGCGAAGGATTCGCCCGTGCGTTCTCTCGCGCTTCCCGGCCGTCCGCGTGAGCCGCGGGGGTTTCCGGCTCGGCCTCTTCACAGTAGAGGATGCGGCCGCAATTCTCGCACTGAAGCACCTCCTCGCCCTCGCGCACTCCCTGCACGCGCTGCTCGCTCACGCGCGCGCCGCAGGCCTCGCAGACGCTCTTGATGCGCGCGACGGCGACGCCGTCTTGGTTTTTGACCAAGCGCATGAAAACTTCAAGCATTTTCCCGTCGAGCGCCTCGCTTTCCTCGGCCCAACGCGCTTCGAGCTCGCCGTGGCGCGCGGAGAGCTCCCGCTCCATCTCATCAAGCTCCTTCTGCTCTTCCTCTATGCGACGCTTGAGCGCGGGCTTCTTGCGTTCCTGCGCTTCCACCTCCCTGTGAGCATCCTCCTCCGCATGCTTCTGTTGAATAATCTGGTCCTCTGTTTTCCTTATCTCCCTCTCGACGTCTTCGATCTCGGGAAGAAGCGCTCCGTAGGCCGCGCTCGTTTCCATCTCTAAAAACCGTGACTCGAAACCGTCTCTCTTCTCCTTGAGTTTTTCCAGGTCACCCTTGAGCGAGCGAATCGTACTGCGTAGTGAGGCGATGCGGTCCGAAAGCGCCGACAGGTTCGCCTGGAACGCCTCGCTTTCCTCTTGAAGGACGTCTCTGCGCTCGGGGAGCATGGCAAGGTCTTCGACCGTTTCCTCGCGCGCCGAGTGGACCTCCTGCATGCGGACGAGGCGCTTAAGGGTTTCGTTCACCGCGCGGCCGGGCCTCCGTTCCAACCGGGGAAAGCGTGTTCCGGGGCGCTTTTCTTGCGCAACGCGCCCTACTCCATCACCTGAACCACGTCCGGAGCCATCATCTGCAGGCTTTTCAAACTGATTCTCTGCCACAGAATCTCCGGATCGTAGCGGATGATGATGGGATAGCGTTTTTCCGTGGATTGCTGTACGCGCTTGACCCACCTCAGGATGCACACAATCCCGGAAGAATTCACAAGCGTCAATTGCCTGAGGTCCAGCTTCACCGTATTCAGGCCCCTTGCCTGGATCGCCTCATGGAGGGACCCGAAATAGGGGTTTAATGTCTTGCCGGGCTCCTGCTCGGTGATGGCTCCGACGACGCGGATGAGCAGGCTGTCCTTGCCCACCTGCGTCTCGACCTTTACCGTTTTCGTCTCCAACGTCGGTATCTCGTACATGGCGTTTCCTTTGCTTCCGTCAATCCAGTTTATATAGTGCCGTCATGGAGACTTCGCTCCCTTCGATGTTCAACTGAAGGTCGGCCCGTCCTTCAAAGCGAACCCTTGCCAGCCCCACCTGGCTTTTTTCGTCCGTTCGCGTAGCGGCCTTTTCCAGCCTTTTGAGATACGCTTCTTGAGGAGAATACTTGTTGATGTCCTCGATCGTCCTTTTCAGCTCGGTAATGTTCTCCTCGCTGGCCGTATTGCTCACCTGCGCCTTGACCTGGTTCCCGCTGTCTTCGACGGCGATGCGGGTCAGGGCCTGGCGGCCGCTTGAATATTTGATGGCGTTTTCTAGGAGCTCGGTGATAATCAGAGCGATTCTCTGGGCCGCGAGAGGCTCGACGCAGCTCACGGCGAAAAAGGCCATCACAAAGGTTTGGATGCAGCTGATGTAGATCCATTCGGGCTGGAATTTGACTTCGATGTAGCCCGGCTTGGAGCGGGTGTGGATAGTCATAATGAACTCTCTTCCTTTTTCATGACTATGCAGGTTCGGTCGTCGTGCTGTTCTTCGGCCCACGAATCCACGGTCTCCATGAGACCGGCGATAATTCGCTCCGCGGGCAGGTCACGGTTTCGCTTGAGGTTGCTGGACAGGTTATCCAGGCCGAAGACCCGGCCTTCGGCGTTTCGCGCCTCGGTGATGCCGTCCGTGTAGAGCAGCAGGATGTCGCCTTTGTTTAGTCGGAACGTCCTTTCCCGGGTGCAGTAGCCGATGTCGTGAAAGACACCCAGCCAGCCACCGGGCGTCTCTATGCGCTCAACGGTTTGGGAGGCGTTCCGATAGATTAGAATTTCCTCGTGAGACCCCGAGTAGGTGAAATTCCCGTCCCCTTCCTCCCGCAGGATCATGGCCGTGATGTGCTTGTCGATGTTCAGCCGCTGGTGAATGTAGCCGTAAAGCATGCGGTTGAGGGTCAGGATGGTGTCCTTGGGGCTGTTTCCGTTTTTGGACATGCCAACGACGGTCTCGAAAACCGTCTGGGTAATCATCATCACGAGGCCGGACGTCAGGCCGTGGCCGGTCACGTCCCCGATGCTGATCCAGGTTTTATTGTGGGGGTCCTTGTGAAAGTCGAAAAAGTCTCCCCCGACCTCGCTCGCGGGCTTCATCATAGCCGAGAGGTCGTAGCCCGGTATCGTCACGGACGCGGGCAGCATAACCATTTGAATGTGCTCGGCGGTTTCCAATTCCGCTTTTTGATGTGCCGCCGTTTTTTCCGCTGCTAACAACGCCTGCGTTTTGCGGGACAGATCGTCCTGGGCGCGAAACGAAAAAACGGCCACTCCCACCACCAGGATGGCGGTGGCGATGAAGGCGGCGGTCGCCATTCGCCCAGTCATGCGATTCACCGCCTCGGTTTTCTGTTTCGCCTCCCCGACAGTTTGCGTCTCATGCTCCTTCCAAGCGGGAAGGAACTGCTCGCTCAGGCGCTCGCTCAAAGGCTCCGCCTCGAGGGCGAGCACCGCGATGGCCTGCACGGGATCGCTGTAAATGTGCTGGTAAAACTGGGCCCACGCGGTGGAAAGAGTGGCGATGTCGCCCTGAAGCGCGAAAGCCCTTGCCGCGGATTCACCCTCGCTCAACGAAATCAGCTGGTCGGCAAGCCCCGACAGCTTATCCTGGTAATCCAGGCGCTCGATGGGGCTTTCCCCGAGAGACTCGCCGCTTGCGGTGAGGCTCATCTCCCCCAGCAAAGCGATCTCCTTGACCTGGTTCTGGAGATTGTGCTCGGCCTGCCTTAGAAGGTCTTCCCGCTGCAGCGCCTTGTCGAGCTTCGTGAAAGCAACTCTTCGCTGGCCGACGCTCCAGAAATGGACGCCGATGTTGACGCACAGCATTAAAGCAATAGCGGCAAAGACCGCAAAAAGCTTCGCCTTGATGTTCATGCAGGCTTACCGGGCTACGGGATAGCCCGCTTGTCCGGGTTCCTTCCCCTCGACCTTGAGAACTTTCACCGAGTCGTCCGCCTGGTCGGCACGAATGTACCCGACGGCGTTGGGAACGCGCTGGACAAGCTGCTTGATCAGCACGTCCGAAGGGAAGGTTTTCGGCGGATTGACGTTGTTCCCGCGGATGACCTTCGCCGTCCAGTACTGCTTTAGCTGTGTTCCGGACATGTTGTAAATTTTGTCGAGAACGATTTCCCTCTCCTTGGAGCCTTCCTCGCGGCCGACGGTGACAATTCGGTCGCCGCCATTCCAAGACTGCTGGACGCCGAGAAAGATGTCCTTGAGCTTTGCCAGGGAAATATCGCTCACCGGGTTTTTCTTATTCACCACAATGGCCACCGCCGCCCGCCGTTTAGGCGGCGCCTTGGGTTGCGCTTCCGGTGTTTCGCTCTCCCGCTCCGTGGCCGGCTCCGTAGACGACTCCCCCTCGGCGGGTTGCTGTGGACTTGGGGCCAGCTCCGTGGACGACTCCTCCCCGGCGGGTTGCTGCGGACTTGGGGCCGGCTCCGTGGACGACTCCTCCCCGGCGGGTTGCTGCGGACTTGGGGCCGGAAACACCACCGTTGCGAGCGTCATGCACAACGCCAGAGCGATCGTTTTCCTGAACATGTTGCCTCTCGTTTTTTCGCCTTCCAGACGGTCCCGCCGCCCCGACGGACTTCTGGAACCCTCTGACGAACGTGTGCGTCCACCCTGCGGGCGAGCGCACCACGGCGTAGTTTTTCCACGTGTTCAAGCAATTTTCTTCAACACCCCGCAGGCAATCGAGTTCCTCTCAATTCGGAGGCCGACTTTCCAAAGCCACCACCCCGCCCGGGCGGGCGATTTGGTAGGCCGCAGCTTTTTCTGCGATGCACTGAAGCAGAAAACCTTACCAAAAAAAAAAGCGGAAGTCAAGAAAAAAATTTGCATTTTACTAACGGTTTCATGGTATCCTCATGAGGGCCAAACCATGAGCGAAACGCAACAGCGTCCGCGACGAAAGAAATTCCTCTGGGTGTTGATTGTCCTTCTCGTCATCGCCGCGGCGGCGGCATGGTGGGCGTGGAAATGCAGGGGGACCTGCGGGGTCGCACCGGGCGACGCTGCGTTCCTGCAAGAGCAATTCATCATCGCGGTGGCGCCGTTCTGGGCGTCGGACGCGAAAGCCATAAGAGAGGGCCGGACCATGCAGCGCCTGACGGGGGAGATACTTCGCAAGGAGCTGGAGGCCGAGGAAGGCGTGACGGTTTTGGTGGAAGGGATCGGCAGATCTCCCCGCACCGACGAGGAGGCGAAAATCATCGGCAAGGCGTTTCAGGCGGACATCGTCATCTGGGGGCACGTGTTCGTGTTTCAGGAGGGCATGGAGATTCGGCCCTACTTCACGACCCTGACGTCCCTTCGCTGGATTCGGGAAGAGGAGCACTCCATGGGGGCGTTCTTCACACTGCCCGAGCAGCGGGATAAGCAAAAAGCCAAAGTGGATGAGCTTCGCAACGTGGCGCTCCTTGTGGCGGCCGTCTATTACCAGGGCGAGCCCGACAAAGCGCTTCGCCTGCTTCAGAAAATCGCCCCTCCCACCGTGGAGAGCCTGCGGTGGCAGGGAAATATCCACTACATGCTGAACAAACATGAGGCGGCAGCGGATTTGTACCAGAAAGCCATCGCGCAGGCCCGCCGCGAGCGGTACGAGCGCCTCAAACCCAAGCTTGCGGGGACGACCGGGGAGGCGCCCGCGGAGGTTCCGGAGTCCCTCGCGCTCGACCCGATGGACTCCATGCTGTACGCCGACCTGGGATGGGTCTACAGCGAGCAGGCAAAATACGAGAAAGCGCTCGCGGAGTTCCAGAAAGCCGCCGCGCTCGACCCGAACAACGCCGACGCACAAGACGGCCTAGGGTGGACGTACTGCTACGGGGAAGAGTACGACTACGAGAAGGCGCTTGCGGCGTTTCAGAAAGCCGTCGATCTCGACCCGCAGTACACCGGCGAGGTGCACTGCGGCATGGGATGGGTGCACTATCACGAGGGGGGATGCGAGAAAGCCGTCGCGGAGTTTGAGACACCCGTTGCGGATCCCGCGACGGGCGCCGAATACCCGGCCGTCCAGTCCGAGTACAGCGACGTCTACATCCAGCTTGCTTACGCCTTCGCCCTTCACAGAGCGGGCCGGGGGGAAGAAGCTCAAACGCCTATAAAAGAATTGGTCAAGGTGTTCAGAGGCGACGAGGAGCCCGGATGGGCCGCGCCCCTTGCGTTCTTCTATCTCGGGGAAATCACGGAGGAAGATGTTCTCGAAGCGACAAAGAGCGACGACGAGACGCTCGAACAAGAGCAAAAATGCGAGGCGTATTATTACATGGGGATGGCACATTTGCTGGGCGTAGGGGCGCAGAGCGAAGCGCCTCAGCCGGAACGGAAGAAAAAAGCCCGCGGGTATTTTGAGAAATGCCTCGCGATCGGCACAACGACCGTACCGGAATACCGGAGCGCCAAACGCGAGTTGAAGCAACTTTAAGAAAATAAAGGAATTAGCGGCTTATGAAAAAGAAAATCCTCTGGGCGGTGATTGTCCTTCTCGTCATCGCCGCCGCGGCAGCATGGTGGGTGTGGAAATGCGGGGGGGCATGCAAGCTCGGCCTGAGCGACGCTTCGGCCCTGCAAGACCAGGAAGAGCACTTCGTCATCGCGGTGGCGCCGTTCTGGGGGTCGGACGCGAAGGCCGTTGAGGAGGGCTTGGCCGTGCAGCGCCTGGCGGAGAAGACGCTTCGCGAGGAGCTGGGGACAGAGGAAGGCGTGGCGATTCTGGCGGAAGAGGTGAAAAAACCTCCACGCACCGACGAGGAAGCGAAAAAGTTCGGCGCGGCGCTCCAGGCGGACATCGTCGTCTGGGGGCACGTGTTCGTGTTTCAGGAAGCCATGGAGATACGGCCCTACTTCACGGCCCTGACGCCCCTTCGCTGGCTTCGGGAAAAAGAACGCTCCATGGAAGTGCTCTTCGCCCCGCCCGATGAGGGAGGGATGAAAAAGACCGAAGTGGACGAGCTTCGCAACGTGGCGATCCTCGTGGCGGCGGTGTATTACCAGAACGAACCCGACAAGGCGCTTCGACTGCTTCAGAAAATCGATCCCCCCACCGCGGAGAGCCTGCGCTGGCAAGCCAACGTATACTACATTCTGAAGAAATGGGAAAAGGCGGAAAGTTTGGCGGAAGAAGCCCTCGCGCTGGCCCGGGAAGAGCGGTTCGGCCACCTCAGGCCCGAGGACGCCATACTCCTGAGCGACCTCGCGTGGCTTTACTTTGAGCAGGCAAAATACGAGGAGGCGCGTGCGAAGTTCCAGAAGTCCCTCGAGCTCGACCCGGAACACGTCGAAGCGCTCAGCGGTATGGGGTGGCTTTACTACTTCGACGAAGACTATGATGAGGCGGTTGCGGAGTTCCAGAAGGCCGTCGAGCTCGATCCGAACAACGCCGAGGTGCACAACGGCCTCGGGTGGGTTTACTACCACGAGGGGAGATACGAGGAGGCCGTCGGCGAGTTTCAGACGACCATCACAGATGCCACGGGCGCCGAATATCGCAAGGCCGTAGAAGTCGATTACGACGACGTCTACGTCCAGCTTGCCTGCTCCCTCGCCCTCCTCAAAACGGGCCGGGGGGAAGAAGCTCAAGCGCACATGGAAGAGGCGGCAAGAATGTACAAAGGCATAGCGGAAGCCGAATGGCCCGCGCCCCTTGTGCTCTTCTACCTCGGGGAAATCACGGAAGAAGAGGTTCTCGAAGCGGCGAAGGTCGACGACGAGACACTTGAGCGAGAGCAAATATGCGAGGCGTATTATTACATGGGGATGGCGTATGCGCTGGGCGTGGGGCCGTCCGGCGGCGCCCCCCAACGGAATCGGCAGGAAACAGTCCGCGAATACCTCGAAAAGAGCCTCGCGACCGATGCAACAGACCTGCCCGAATACCGGAGCGCCGAGCGGGAGCTTGAGCAGCTTCAAGGAGGAGCTTAGGAAACCGCACCGGCCTCGCCTCTTGCGGCCCGTTCAGCGGCTTCGGACTTCCGCCCCCGGCGTTCTACGGCTCGCCTGAAAGGTAAATCCATGAGTAAAACGCAAGGACGGTCACAACGAAAAAAAATTCTCTGGGCGGCGATTGTCATTCTCGTCATCGCCGCGGCGGCAGCATGGTGGTTGTGGAAATGCGGGGGGACCTGCAAGCTCGGCCTGAGCGACGCTTCGTCCCTGCAAGACATGGAAGGACAATTCATCATCGCGGTGGCGCCGTTCTGGGCGTCGGACCCGAAGGCCGATGAAGAAGGCCGCTCCATGCAACGCCTGACGGGGGATGCGCTTCGAGAGGAGCTGGAGGCCGAGGAAAGCGTGACGATTTTAACGGAAGGGATCGAAGAGCCTCCCCGCACCGACGAGGAGGCGAAAACCCTCGGTGAAGCGCACCATGCGGACATCGTCATCTGGGGGCAGGTGTTCGTGTTTCAGGAAGGCTTGGAGATCCGGCCCTACTTCACGACCCTGACGTCCCTTCGCTGGATTCGGAAAGAGGAGCAATCCATGGGAGCGTTTTTCACCCTGCCCGAGCAGGAGGAGATGCAAAAAACCAAAGTGGCCGAGCTTCGCAACGTGGCGCTCGTTGTGGCGGCCGTCTATTACCAGGGCGAGCCCGACAAGGCGCTCCGCCTGCTCGAGAAAATCGATCCCCCCACCGTGGAGAGCCTGCGCTGGCAGGGCAACATCTACTACATGCTGAGCAAACAGGAAGAGGCGGCGGATTTGTACTTAAGAGCCATCGCGCAGGCCCGCCGCGAGCGGTACGAGCGCCTCAAGCCCAAGCTTGGGGAGGGGCGCGAGACCGTTGCGGCCGGGGAGGCGCCCGCGGAGCCTCCGGAGTCCCTCACGCTCGACCCGAAGGACTCGATGCTGTACGCCGACCTGGGATGGGTTCGCTTAGAGCAGGTGAAATACGAGGAAGCACGTGCGGAATTCCAGAAAGCCGCTGAGCTCGACCCGGGCAACTCCGACGCGCACGACGGCCTGGGGTGGACGTACTGCTACGGGGAAAAATACGAGTACGAGAAGGCGCTTGCGGCGTTTCAGAAAGTCATCACGCTCGACCCGCATTACGCCGAGGTGCGCAACGCCGTGGGATGGCTGCACTACCACGAGGGGGAATACGAGAAAGCCGTCGCGGAGTTTGAGATGCCCGTTGTAGATCTCGCAACGGGCAACGAAAATCCGGCCATCAAATCCGAGTACAGCGACGTCTACATCCAGCTTGCTTACTCCCTCGCCCTCCACAGAGCGGGGCGGGGTGAGGAAGCTCAGACGCCTATAAAAGAATTGGCAAAGTTGTTCAGAGGCGACGAGAAGCCCGGGTGGGCCGCGCCCCTTGCGTTCTTCTACTTGGGGGAAATCACGGAGGGAGATGTCCTCAAAGCGGCGGAGGCCGACGACGAAGAACTCGAACAAGAGCAAAAATGCGAGGCGTATTATTACATGGGGATGACGCATTTGCTGGGCGTTGGGGCGCAGCGCGATGCGTCCCAGCCGGAACGGGAGAAAAAAGCCCGCGAGCATTTTGAAAAATGCCTCGCGACCGGCGCAACAACAGTACCCGAATACCGGAGCGCCGAGCGGGAGCTGAAGCAGCTTTAAAAAAAAGAAATCGCGACTCAATGAATAAGAAAATCCTCTGGGTAGCGATCGTCATTCTCGTCATCGCCGCGGCGGCGGCATGGTGGGTGTGGAAATGCGGGGGTATCTGCGGGGTCGCCCCGGGTGACGCTTTGTCCCTGCAAGACCAGGAAGAGCACTTCGTCATCGCGGTGGCGCCGTTCTGGGGGTCGGACGCGAAAGCCGTGGAAGAGGGCCGGGCCGTGCAGCGCCTGGCGGAGAAAACGCTTCGCGAGGAGTTGGGGGCCGAGGAAGGCGTGGCGATTCTGGCGGAAGAAGCTGAGGAGCCTCCCCGCACCGAGGAGGAAGCGAGAAATTTCGGCGAAGCGCTCCAGGCGGACATTGTCGTCTGGGGGCACGTGTTCTTGTTTCAGGAAGGCATGGAGATTCGGCCCTACTTCACGACCCTGGCACCCTTTCGCTGGCTCCGGGAAAAGGAACGCTCCGTAGAGGTGCTCTTCGCCCCGCCCGAGGAGGGAGGGGTGAAAAAAACCGAAGTGGACGAGCTTCGCAACGTGGCGCTACTTGTGGCGGCCGCTTACTACCAGGACATGCCCGACAAGGCGCTTCGCCTCCTTCAGAAAATCGAGCCCCCCACCGCGGATAGCCTGCACTGGCAGGGCAACATTTACTACATCTTGGAAAACTGGGAAGAGGCGGAGGGCTTGTTTGAAAAATCCCTTGCGCTGGTCAATGACGAGCGGTACGGTCACCTCAGGCCCGAAGACGCCGCGCTCTTGAGCGACTTCGGGTGGGTTTACTACTACGAGGGGAAATACGAGGAGGCGCTGGCGAAATTTCAGGAAGCCGTCGAGCTCGACCCGGAGGACATCGAGGCACACAACGGCATGGGCGACATTTACTATATCCAGCGCCGCTACAAGGAGGCGGCTGCCGAGCTGTGGAAAGCCATCGCCCTGGAGCCGGAAAACCCCGAACCCCACAACAGCTTGGGATGGGTGTACTGCGACCAGAGCGAATTTGGGGCGGCCATCTCGGAGTTCCGGAAAGTCGTCGAGTTCGACCCGAAACACGCCGATGCGCACACCGGCTTGGCGTGGGTTTACTACCACCAGGGGGAATACGAGAAGGCTGTCGCGGAGTTTGAGACGCCCGTTGTAGATCCCGCAGGCGCCGAACATCGCACGGCCATTGAGGCCGTATATGGGGACGTCTACCTCGGATTTGCCTACTCTCTTGCCCTCCTCAAAACGGGCAGGGAGGAAGAAGCTCGAGCGCACATGAAAGAAGTGGCAAGAATGTACAAAGGCATAGCGGAAGCCGAATGGCCCGCACCCATTGCGCGCTTCTACGCCGGAGAAGCCGCGGAAGAAAAAGTCCTCGAAGCGGCGGAAAGCGACGACGAGGAAATCGGCCGCCGGCAAAAATGCGAGGCGTATTACTACATGGGAACGGCGCATTTGCTGGGTGCAGGGGCACCGAGCGATGCGCCCCTGCCGGAACGGGAGAAGAAGGCCCGCGGGTATTTTGAGAAATGCCTCTCGACCGGTGCAACGATAACGCCCGAATACCGGAGCGCCGAGCGGGAGCTGAAGCAGCTTTAAAAAAAGAAATCGTGATTCATGAATAAGAAAACCCTCTGGACGGTAATTGTCTTTATACTCATCATAGCCGCAGCGGCGGCATGGTGGGCGTGGAAGGCCCTCGCCCCCCTTTTCCCTCTCCCGTTGGAAGAGAGGACGGAAGTGGAGAGGGAAGAAGAAAAATTCGTCATCGCGGTGGCACCGTTCTGGGGACCGGACGAGACGGCCATGGAAAAGGGCCGGGCCATGCAGCGCATGGCGGAGAAGACGCTTCGCGAGGAGCTGGGGGCCGAGGAAGGCGTAACGATTTCAGCGGCGGAAGATGCTGACGAACCTCCCCGCACCGAGGAGGAGGCGGAAACCCTGGGCGAAGCACTCCAGGCGGACATTGTCGTCTGGGGGCACGTGTTCATGTTTCAGGAAAGCATGGAAATTCGGCCCTACCTCACAACCTTGACGCCCCTTCGGTGGTTCCGGGAAAAGGAGCGCTCCGTAGAGGTGCTTTTCGCCTCGCCCGAGCAGGGGGGGGTGGAAAAAACCGAAGTGGACGAGCTTCGCAACGTGGCACTCCTTGTGGCGGCGGCTTACTACCAAGACATGCCCGACAAGGCGCTTCGCCTGCTTCAGAAAATCGACCCCCCCACCGCGGAGAGCCTTCGCTGGCAGGGCAACGTTTACTACATTCTGGAAAACTGGGAGGAGGCGGAGGATTTATTTGAAAAATCCCTCGCGCTGGTCAGCGACGAGCGGTACGGCCACCTCAGGCCCGAAGACGCCGTGCTGCTGAGCGACCTCGGGTGGGTTTACTACGGCCAGGGAAGGTACGAGGAGGCGCTGGTGAAATTTCAGGAAGCCGCCGAGCTCGACCCGGATGACATCGAGGCACACAACGGCATGGGCGACATTTACCATATGCAGGGCCGCTACGAGGAGGCGACTGCCGAGTTGTGGAAAGCCGTCGCCTTGGAGCCGGAAAACCCGGACCCACACAACAGCCTGGGGTGGGTGTACGCGGACCAGAGCGAGTTTGGGGCGGCCATCTCGGAGTTCCAGAAAGCTATCAGACTCGAACCGGAACACGCCAATGCGCACAGCGGCCTGGCGTGGGTTTACTACCACCAGGAGAAATACTGGGAAGCCATCCAAGAATTCCAGGCACCCGTCCTTTGGGATCCCGAAAGCGCCGAATACCGCACGGCCGTGGATGTCGAATATGATGACGTCTATGTCCAGCTTGCCTACTCCCTTGCCGTCTTCGAAACGGGCAGGGAGGAAGAAGCTCGAGCGCACGTGAGTAACTGGGGAAAAACACCCGAAGACGCCGGATGGCCCGCGCCTCTTGCGCGCTTCTACATCGGGGAAATCACTGAGGAGAAGGTTCTCGAAGCGACGGAAAGCGACGACGAGGAAACCGATCGACGGCGAAAATGCGAAGCGTATTACTACATGGGTATGGCGCATTTGCTGGGCACGGGGGAGCCAAGCGATGCGCCCCTGCCGGAACGGGAGAAGAAGGCCCGCGAGCTTTTTGAAAAATGCCTCGCGACCAACGCAACGATAATACCCGAATACCAGAGCGCCGGGCGGGAGCTGGAGCGGCTTCACTAGGTGCGTACATCCACCGCGCGGCCATGGCCACGCTACGACGACGTAAATCTACGCCCACTTGCAGCCCCAAAAGCCCCATGGCACAATAGGGCTGATAGCCGAGGAAGAAGGCGGAAAGTCCGAAGCGGCGGCTGAAAAACGGTTGAAACTGGTAAAGCGAAATTATACATCGGTTGAGATATCCTTTGTTTTCAGTTGCTTTCAACACTTGGGCCGCTAGCTCAACTGGCAGAGCAACGGACTCTTAATCCGTAGGTTGCAGGTTCGACTCCTGCGCGGCTCATCCCGTATGGAGGCCGTACGGAACCCGTATGGAAACCGTACGGAAGGAGATGCGGGCGGCGGAAAGATTTCCCGGGCGAAAGTGGCGGAACTGGCAGACGCGCGGGACTTAGGATCCCGTCCCTTCGGGGGTGGGGGTTCAAATCCCCCCTTTCGCACCCTTCGAACAACAGAAAGAGCATTCACCGTATGAACGTCCAGATCGAGAACCTCAGCGCGTGCAAGAGGCGCCTCAGAATCGAGGTGCCTCGTGACGACGTCCAGGTGACGTTCGACAAGGTCGTGGCCGAGATGCGCCGCGAAGCCGACTTGCCGGGTTTCCGCAAGGGCAAGGCGCCCATAGACCTCATCAAGCGCCGGTTCCATCAGCAGATCTCCAAGGAGGTGCTCGAGCGCATCATCACGGAAAAAGTCTCCCAGGCGCTGAAAGATGCTTCGATCGAGCCCGTGGGAAACCCCGTCTTAACCGAGCAGCCCGACTTGGCGCTCTCCGAGTCGGGCCCCACGGTCGACTTCCGCTTCGAGGTGGACATCGAGATTCACCCCGAAATTTCCCTGAAGCGTGTTCGCGGCCTTTCCCTGGCCAGGAAATCCGCCAAGGTCTCCAGCGAGGAAGTGAAAAAATCCCTCGAGGCGCTGCGCGAGCGCGTGGCGAGCCTTGTGCCCGTCGAGGGCCGCGCCGCGCGCAAAGGCGACTTCGTAGCCGCGGACGTGGAGAGCGAGCGGGACGACGCCAAGCCGAAGAAGGAAACCGTGACGCTTTCCCTGGACGACAACCTGGAGCCCACCTTCCTCAAGGAGCTCCTGGACGCGAGCCCGGGCGATGTCAAGGAATTCTCCGTCGACTACGGCGCCGAACATCCGGACAAGACGGTGGCGGGTAAGACCGTTCGCTACCGGGTGGAGGTCAAGGCCGTCAAGGAGAAGCGCCTTCCCGAACTGGACGACCAGTTCGCAAAACAGATCTCGGACGAGCTCACCTCCCTGGCGGAGCTCGAGGAGCAGCTGAGAAAGGACCTGGAGGCGCAGAAGCAGAGGGACGTCCGCAAGGACCTGGAGGAGCAGGCGCTCGCGGCGCTCATTGCCGAGAATCCGGTCACGATTCCTGAGACGTTCATCGAGCGGCAGATGAGAGCCCAGACGGAGCAGGCCGCCCAGGCGCTCGGCCAGCGCGGCATCGACCCCCGCGACCCCTCCTTCAACTGGAAAGAGATTCACGAAAGCGGCCGTGAAGAGGCCCTCAAGCGAGTGCACGCCGCGCTTCTTCTCGGAAAAATCGCCGATACGGAAAAGATCGAGGTCTCGGAGGAAGAGATTTCCCGCGAGTTCGAGCGCATGGCGCAGGTCGTGGGCCTCCCGGCCGACGAGATGCGCCGGCACTACAAGCGCGAGAAGGACGCTATGGAAAACCTCCGCGCGCGCCTGCGCCGCCAGAAGGCTACCGATTTCCTCCTCGCACATGCTACAATAGCCCTTGAGCCGCGCGAGCCTTCCCCTACGGGGGAGGCCGCGTGAGGCGCGCAGAAAGAAAGGAACATGATGATGCCCCTCATTCCGATAGTGGTCGAGCAGACCCCCCGCGGGGAGCGCGCGTACGACATCTACTCGCGCCTCCTCAAGGACAACATCGTCTTCATCGGCACGCCTGTCACGGACGACATCGCCAACGTGGTCATCGCCCAGATGCTCTTTCTCGAAGCCGAAGACCCCGGCAAGGACATCTACGTCTACGTCAACTGCCCCGGCGGCTCCGTCACGGCGGGGCTCGCCATTTACGACACGATGCAGTTCGTCAAGCCCAACGTCTCGACCATCTGCATCGGGCAGGCGGCGAGCATGGGCGCCCTGATCCTTTCGGCGGGAACCGAGGGCAAGCGGTTCGCGCTCCCCAACTCGCGCATCATCATCCACCAGCCCCTCGGGGGCTTTCAGGGACAGGCCTCGGACGTCAGCATCCAGGCGCAGGAGATTCTCCGCATCCGCAAGCGCCTCAACGAAATCCTCGCCAAGCACACGGGGCAGCCGCTCGATAAGATCGAGAAAGACACCGACCGCGACTTCATCATGGCGGCCGAGGACGCCCTGAGCTACGGCATGGTGGACAAGGTGCTCGAGCAGCGCGACCTGGTAGATTTCGAGGAGCGGAAAAAGTAGCGGCCGCGACTCGTCGCGGACTTGCCGCGCTTGCCGAATTTTATCCGCCTCCAGGAACCGTCGGACGGCGGCCCGCCGGAGCTTACTCAGGGCTCAACCCAAGGCAAAACGCCTACACGCCCGTAGCGTACTCTTCCCTCAAGCCGCCCGGAAATGCAAACGCCCTGAACCCTTGTTATGGCCCGGCAAAACCCTGGGCGTCACGGGCGCGCGCCGATTTGCTGTATAATGGACTTTGCACTATCCAACGGCACGTTATCCTTCAGGCGCGGCTTTCAACCCGGGCCTGGAGCAAACAAGGAGCGTACACCATGCCTGCAAGACGAAACTTCTGGAAATCCACCGTGGGCGCGGCGGGGCGCGGGCGGCTCGTTTCGGGGGCCGTTTTCTGCACGCTTGCATCCTTTCTGACGCTGGGATGGGGCTCTGAGATGCCCCCTGCTCCTGAGGGCAAGGCTCCTCCGCCTGGAAAAGAGGCAGCCATGAAAGCCGTCAAGCTTCCCAAGGCGCGGACCGAGAGCGACGTGTCGCTGGAAAGCACTTTCCTTACGCGCCGCTCCGTACGGAGCTACAAGAACGAGCCCATTACGCTCGAGGAGCTCGGACAACTGCTTTGGGCCGCTCAAGGAATCACGCATCCCGACGGCCTGCGGACGGCCCCGTCGGCCGGGGCGCTCTACCCGCTCGAGCTCTACGTAGCCGCGGGCCGCGTGGAAGGCCTCACCCAGGGGGTCTACAGCTATGACCCCCACAAACACACGCTTCGGCCGGTGGCGGAAGGAGACATGCGAGCGGCGCTTTCCGCCGCGGCTTTGGGACAGGACCCCGTCAGGAGGGGCGCCGCGGTGCTCGTCTTCTCCGGTGTCCACCGTCGCACGACGATAAAATACGGTCGGCGAGGCGTCCGCTACGTCCACATTGAAGTCGGCCACGCCGCCCAGAACGTCTGCCTCCAGGCCGAGGCGCTCGGCCTCGGCGCGTTGACCGTGGGAGCTTTCGACGACGCCAAGGTCCACGGCCTCCTCAAGATGGGCGACGGGGAAGAGCC
Source organism: Acidobacteriota bacterium (assembly GCA_020349885.1). NCBI lineage: Bacteria > Pseudomonadati > Acidobacteriota > Acidobacteriota bacterium. The sequence continues at coordinate 938,368 of CP070701.1, read as the reverse complement.
GCTCTATCTGATGCCCGTGGGCAAGCCCTTCTGAGCAGGCCTCCCCTCGATACTCCGCTACGGCAAGATCCTTACGCGGCAAGACGAGGCCTTCTTACGGTAAGATTCTACCCGGCGCGATGCGCGTCGCTTGACAATCTTTGCAAAAGCGGCTTTAATAGGAGGCGAGTTACTCAATCATGGCTTTAGTGCAGCATTACGGAACCGGAAAACGGAAGACCGCCGTGGCGCGGGTCTACCTGCGTCCCGGCGGAAGCGGCAGGGTCACGGTCAACCGGCGCGCCCTCGAAAAGTATTTCCCGGTGGAGCGCCATCGTGTAACGGCCGTGGCTCCCCTACGTCTCACGGGCACGGAGAACGAGCTCGACATCCAGGCGCGCCTGCACGGCGGCGGCGTCTGCGCCCAGGCCGAGGCCCTTCGGCACGGCTTGAGCCGGGCGCTGATCGCGTACAAAGCCGAGCTGCACGAAACGTTGAAGACGGCAGGCTACCTGCGCCGCGACGCGCGGGAGAAGGAGCGCAAGAAGTACGGCCAGCCCGGCGCGCGCAAGCGCTACCAGTACTCCAAGCGCTAGCAAGAGGGCTTTCCTTCACAACACCACATGCCCGAGCTAAGCATTCAAGAATTACTCGAAGCGGGGGCCCATTTCGGGCATCGCGCGGAACGGTGGAACCCGAAAGTCGAGCCCTTCATTTTCGACAAGCGAAACGGCATCCACATCATTGATTTGCAGAGAACCGATCCGCTTTTCCAGAAGGCATGCGACTTCGCGCGCGAAATTACGGCCCAAGGCGGAAACATCCTGTTCGTTGGCACGAAACGGCAGGCGCAGGAGGTCGTGATTCGGGAGGCGCGGCGCTGCGGGATGCCGTACGTCGCCTACCGCTGGGTGGGCGGGACGCTCACGAACTTCGGCATCATTCGCCGTTCCATCGAGCGCCTGGGCGAAATCGAGACCCTGACGCAAGGCACCGGGTGGGAGCGAATCCCCACGAAAGAGCAGATGGACATCCGCCGCCAGCAAGAAAAATTGTTTCGCCTCTACCACGGCCTGCGTGAGGTAAACCGTATGCCCACGGCGCTGTTCGTGCTCGATGCGATTCGCGAGCGGATCGCCGTGCTCGAGGCCAACCGGATGGGCCTGCCCGTCATCGCCATCCTGGACACGAACTGCGATCCCGATCTGGTGCAGTATCCCATTCCCGGAAACGACGACGCCATTCGCTCCATTCAGCTCTTCACCTCCCGCTTTACCGACGCCGTCGTCGAAGGGCTCGCGGAGCGGCGCGACCGCTCCCTCGAGCAGGAGAAGCGCGACACCGAAAAGGAAGAGGAGGAATTCTACACCGGCCGCTCCATCGCCCTCTCGCGTTCCCTCTCGCTCGACTCGGAAGAAGACTTGAACGTCAACCTCGAAGAGGAAGACAAATTTCTTTCGACTCCTCGGCAGCCGACTCCGCCAAAGGGGGTATCAAACACTCTCGACGCTGTCGGAACAAGTCCGAGCCCCCCGCCCGAGCCCGGCCAGGAAGACAAGGACGACGCCCCGCCACCGAAGGCAACCACCCCGCGCGCCGAAGACGGCGACTAATCCCGCGATTCCTTTTTATGCCCGTTTCGATCGAAGACGTAAGTCGGCTGCGCGAAGCCACGGGAGTCGGGATTCTCAAATGCAAGCAGGCACTCGAGCGCGCCGGGGGTGATTTTGAGAAAGCCGTCCGCATTCTCCGCGAGGAGGGACTCTCGACGGCGGTCAAAAAGGAGGGACGCAGGGCGGCCGAAGGTGTCGTGGCTTCCTACATTCACGCCGGCGGAAAACTGGGAGTTCTGGTCGAGGTCAACTGCGAGACCGATTTCGTGGCCCGGAACGACGTCTTTCAGGCGCTCGTCAAGGACATTACGATGCACGTCGCGGCCTCCGATCCGCGCTGGCGGACGCGCGAGGACGTGCCCCCCGAGGTGGTCGAGCAGGAGCGCGCCATCTACCGCGCCCAGGCGGAGCGCGACAAGAAGCCCCCGCCGGTGACCGAGCGAATCGTCGAGGGCCGCATCGAAAAATTCTACGCGCAGACCTGCCTGTACGAGCAGCCGTTCGTCAAAGACCCCGAGATGACGGTCTCGGAGCTCATCCGCACGAAAGTTGCGGCGATCGGTGAAAACATCGTGGTTCGCCGCTTCATCCGCTTCAAGCTGGGCGAGACGCTCTCGGAAGACGCAGCCCCCGCGAAGTAGACGAACGGAGCTCATTTCATCCCGCCTCATGGGCGGGACGCCCCTCCCCGCTTCCGCGAAGCCGCTCTCGTCTTGTTCCGCAGCAGGGCTTGTGCTAGGATAATACCATGACCGCGGCACAGCTTGTTCCGTTCGACGACTCGGAGGTGCAGCGTATCAGCCGTTTCCCGATATTCGCCTCCCTGTCGCGAGGCGAGCTGGAGAGCGTCCTCTCGAAAGGCGAGCGCACGCGCTACAGCAAGGGCGAGACCGTATGCCTGGAGGACGAGCCCGGGGACGTTTTTTACCTCGTGCTGCGCGGGAAGGTGAAGATATCGCTGTTGTCGAAGGAGGGCAAGGAAGTGATAGTGAGCACGAGGCGGGAGGGGGAGTTTTTCGGGGAGATGGCGATAATCGAGGGGAAGACGCGGTCGGCGTCGGTGGCGGCGCTTGAGGATACGGAGATGATCGGGTTCGGCGAGACGTCGTTCATGGAGCTGATACACCGTCACCCCGGGATAGCGCTGAAGCTATTGCAGTCGCTGTGCGCGCGTTTGCGGGAGGCGGACGTGAAGATACGGACGCTGGCGCTGCTGGACGTGTACGGGCGGGTGGCGCGGACGCTGCTGGATTTGGCGAGGCGAGAGGGGGAGGAGGCAGAGGACGGGAGCCTGGTGTTTCAGAGGCCGACGCAGGAGGAGATAGCGAAGATGATCGGGACGTCGCGGGAGACGGTGTCGCGGACGATGAAGGTGCTGGAGGAGAGCGGGTTTTTCGAGGGGAAGGGGAAGCGGCTGCGGATACCGCCCGAGTCGCTCGGCAGCGGCTCCATCTAGGACGCGGCGGGAGGAAGAGGTGGTTTCTTTTATCCTGGCGTCGCGCTCGCCTCGGCGCGCGGAGATTCTGAAAACACTCGGGATTCCGTTCCAGACTGTGCCCGCGGCTGTCGACGAGTCGCCGAAGGAGGATGAAGAGCCGGAAGCTTACGCGCGCCGCATGGCGCTCGCGAAAGCCCACGCCGTAAGCGCGTCCACCTCCCTCGGCGCGCCCGGGGACGCGCGGTATCCCGAAGCCCTGGTTCTGGGCGCCGATACGGTGGTGTATATGGAAAACGGGACTCGGAAAAACCACCGACGCATTATGGGCAAGCCCGCCTCCCCGCAGGAGGCGCGCGAAATGCTCGCCGCCCTGGCCGGGAAAACTCACCGCGTCACGACGGCGCTCACCTTCGTCCGCCGGCGTCCTCCGTACGAAGCCTGCGAGACCGAAAGCACACAAATCACCTTCCGCTCGCTGGAGAGGGAAACCATCGAACGCTACGTCGCAACGGGCGAGCCTTTCGACAAGGCCGGCAGCTACGGCATCCAGGGGCTGGGAGGAATCCTCTTGGTGGACTCGCTCCGCGGCTCCTACACGAATGTCGTCGGGCTGCCCGTCGGGTTGTTCAAAAGAATGCTCCGCGAAGCCGGAGGAAACCCTTGAGGAACGCGCAACGAAATTTCAGAAGAAGTTTCTTGTATATGCCGTTTCCGTGGAAACATCCATTGGCTGATGGTCAATAGCGTGCAGAAAGTACAGAGGGTACGGTAGGTACATTGAAATCCCTATCTGCCGCCGGGCTGTTTTGCTGAAAAGACCGCATCTCCCCCTTTACCAAAGGGGGAAACTTGTGGAAAGCTTTTCAACAGAGTGTCGCCGGGCGAGTTTCTGCACCCAGCCTTGGCGGGGCGCCCGCCGCTACTCTTTCGGCGCCGCCGCGTCTTTGAAGGTCGAAATGGCCTTTTCGAGCTCCCGGATGACGAAGGGAATACCTTGGTCTTCCGGCCTGTTTTTTAGAATATCCTGCTCTTTTTGGAGTCGGGCTTCGAGCACGGGCAGCACCTCTTTGTCCCCCAAAAGCCGCAGCACGATGACCGTGTTCATGCGCGTGTAGGTGTTCGCGGAATTGAGGTAATGGGAGCGCAGCTCATGGACGTACTTGTGCGCCTCGACCTCGTTTTCGCGGCGTAGCCTCCGAATCAGGATCATGAGGTGTTGCGCGGCGAGCTGCCGCACCCACTTGTCGTGAATGGAAACGTGAATCCCCAGAAAATTCATGAGCGCCTTGATGCTGTCCTCGGTGCGGAAATGGCGCAGGCTGTTAATGCACGCACGCTTGAGGGCGTTCGGCGTCGTGTCCGTCTGCGCGAGTTCGATGAGCGGGGCGATGGCCTTGGCGTACTGGATGTCCCCGAGCACAAGGACGGCGTCACGGCAGAGATTCGCATCGCTGCGCTTTTCCCGGAGAAGGAGCAGGAGCGCCTCGCCCACCTCCTCGGTCCGGTCGGGAGGAACGGGCTCCTTGAGGTCTGGCAGGTGCGAGCGAAGCCTTTCGTACGAGCGTGCAAGAAACGTTGCCATGCCGGAATTTTCCCCTTAGATGTTTTAAATGTTATAAAAAAAGACTATAGTCGAAACGGGGCTTAAACTCAAGGGCGGGAAACATTTTTGACGCGAACGCGCAGCCCCTCACGCAGGTTCTCGCCCCCTGCAACGACCACAGCGTCGTTGTTTTGCAGACCTTCGAGCACGATCACCTCGCCCGGGTCCTGGCCGTCCTCCGGCTCGCCGGTGCGGACGCGCTGCCGCACGGCGCGCTCGTCTTTCACTTTCCACACGGCCGTCGCCCCGTCCGCCGCTTGAAAAAACGCCGAGCGCGGAATCGAAGGCGCGGCCGGCTCGGAGGTCTCGAAGGAAGGCGCGGCCCCTTCGCGCAGGAAGGTCACGCGCACACTCATCTCTGGAAGCGCGCCCGCGGGAATTTTTTCGAATTGCACCTTGACCAGCACGGTGGCTTTCTGGCGGTTCGCCGTGGGCACGATCTGGCGCAGCCGCCCCGGGTAGGCTTCTCCCGGTCGGGCGTCAAGGCGAATCTCGGCGGGCTGGCCCTCGCGCAGGTTGGGAAGCTGGGCCTCGGTGACGTCCACCTCGCCTTCGAGCGTCGCAAGGTCGGCAAGCGTGATAAGTCCCCGGGGCGTGGCGGTCGTGCCCACGGGAGAGATGGACGCGACCGCTTCGCCCACCTCGATGTCCCTGTGGAGCACGAGCCCCGCAAACGGCGCCCTCAGCTCGGTCAGCGCGAGCTGGCTTTCGAGGTATTCCGTGCGCGCCTCGTGCACTTCGACTTGGCTCGAGGCGCGCTCGACCTCGGACGCCGAGACGAAGCCTCCGCCAAAAAGGGCGCCCAGCCGCTCCGCGTCGCGTCGCGCCTGCTCGAGGTGAGCGCGCTCTTCGGCGAGCTGTGCGCGCAAATCGGTGCTTTCGAGGCGTGCGTAAACCTGTCCTTCCTCCAAAAAATCACCCTCTCTCACGAGCACCGCCTCGACGCGCCCCGAGAGGCGGGTGCCGAGCCCCGCCTGCCTCTGCGCCACCAGGTAGCCGCTCGCGGTGAAAAGCTCGTTCGTCTCCGACGCGGACATGCTGCGAACGGTTACGACCTCGACCTTCGGCGGAAAGAGGCGGTCGTAGAAAACATAGAGCGCCGCCCCGGCGGCGGCGAGACACACGACCGCGATGACCGCGCCCAGCCAGCGGCGCCGCGGCTTGGGCGCAAACGCTTCCTCCGCGCGATGGATGACGAGAGCCGACAGGTCCGGTTTGGTCGATGCCATGGATGCCTTGTTTAAGCTCAATTATAACCGAAATCACATTTTTTTGCCGCCCGGCTGCCGTTGGGCCGTAATCCGCAATCTGCGTTTTCCCATGCAAGATCCAGAGTTTTGTGTAAATTCCGCTGCCGCGTCCCTCCCGGCGCGGTTGACCGCCGGGCGCTCCATACCTTAACCTTATTACAGCTATGCCTATGGACCGCCAGGGCGCTTTCCCCTTCCTGAATCCGCGTGAGTTCCGGCTGACGGAATCCCACGCGGACGACGTCGCGCTCCTCAATCGCCTGCTCGGCGACCTCCTTCGCGAGCAGGGGGAAGGAGACGTCCTCGAACTGCTCCATGCCCTGTGCGCAAGTGCGGGCACGTCCGCCAAGGCGGACTGTACGAAGACAGGCACGGAGAAAATCATAAGGATTCTCCGGGCCTTCACCATCTTCTTCCATGGGCTCAACAAGATCGAGGAAAAGGAAACCATCCGGGTGAACATGTTGCGGCAGAACCTTCCCGCCAGCGCGTCCCGCCCGGAGTCGATCGCCGCGGCCCTCTCGGAGCTCCGCGGCCTCGGGATCGACGCCTCGCAAATCCAGGCGCTCCTCGAGGGCCTTGAAGTCATCCCGACGTTCACCGCTCATCCGACCGAGGCACGGCGCCGGGCCGTGCTCGACGGACTCAACGCCATAGTGCACTGCCTCGCGGACCGGATGCTTTCCGCCGGCGTTCCGACGCTCGACGAGCCGCTGGAGCGCGCCGCACGCATCGAGCGGGACCTCCGAAGGCTCCTTGTCCAGCTCTGGGAGACAAGGGAGATCGCGCCGCATTCCGTCACGGTCGAAGAGGAGGTGGCGAACGCCTTGTACTTTTTCGAGCAGACGGTCATTCCGGTGGCCGTATGGCTGCACCAGGACCTCAAAGCCGCCCTGGAGGCGAACTACCCGGGCGAGACTTTCTCCCTTCCCGTCGTCCCGCGCTTCCACTCATGGGTCGGCGGTGACCGGGACGGCAACCCGAACGTCACTCCCGAGGACACATGGCGCACCCTGCACGCCCACAAGGCGCTGATCCTCGACCACTATCTCGCCGAAATCGACCGCGTCGAGCGGGACCTTCACTTGAGCAGCAAACTGGTTCGGGTGGATCCCGAGCTGCTGAAATCCCTCGCAAAGGACGACGCCGAGCTGCCGCTTCCGCCTTCCCTCAGGGAGCGGCTCGCCGACGAGCCCTACATCAGGAAACTCGCCTACATACGCGAGCGGCTCAGGGCGACGCGGGAGCATGTTCATGGCCTCAAGGACTTCCAGTTCAAAGACGACGATGTACCCATGCGCGATACGGCCTACGGCAACAGGGCTCAATTTATAGCCGACCTGGAACTTTGCCGCCGCAGCCTCATAAGCCATGGCGCCGCCCGCCTGGCCGAGAGCGGGCCGCTCGCCGAGCTTGCCCTGAAGGCCCGCCTCTTCGGGTTCCATCTCGCCTCGCTTGACGTCCGCGAGCACAGCGAGGTCCACGAGGAAGTGGTCGGGGAGCTCCTGGAGGCCGCGGGCGTCCTCGGCTCCGCCCGTTACGCGGAGCTCGACGAGGCGGAGCGTGTGGCCGTCCTCACGCGCGAGCTGAAGTCGCCGCGCCCCCTTGTTCCAAGACACTGGAAGGGCTCGGAGAGGACGCGAGACTTGCTCGAGCTCTTCCGGCTCATCCGCCACGCGAAGCGTCATCTTTCCCGCAAGTCGGTGCTGGCCTACGTCGTCAGCATGACCCACGGGGTGAGCGACATCCTCGAGGTCCTCCTTCTGGCAAAAGAAGGCGGTGCGCTTCGGACGCGGGGCAATCCGCCGACGTGGCACTGCGACATCCACGTGGTGCCGCTCTTTGAAACCATCGAGGACCTCGGCCGCTGCCCCGACCTTGTGCAAGCCATGCTCAAGCACGAGGTCTATCGGGCCTCCATCGAGACGAAGGGCAGCCTGCAGGAAGTCATGCTCGGCTATTCCGACAGCACGAAGGACGGAGGATTCCTCGCGGCGAACTGGGCGCTCTATCGCGCGCAGGAGCGCCTGGCGGCGGCGTGCCGCGAGGCGGGCGTCTTCCTGCGCTTGTTCCACGGCCGCGGCGGCACCGTCGGACGCGGCGGCGGGCGCGCGAACCGCGCCATCCTCGCCCAGGCGACGGGGAGCCTCGGAGGTCGCGTGCGCTTCACCGAGCAGGGCGAGGTCGTCGCGTTTCGCTACAGCCTGCCGCCGCTCGCGAACCGCCACCTCGAGCAAATATTCAACGCCGTCATCCTCGCGAGCGCTCCCGGACGCGGGCAGCCGGACGTTGACCCCGCATGGCCGGAAGTTATGGACCATCTCGCGGACCACTCGCGCCGGACCTACCGGAAGCTCGTGTACGACGATGCGGATTTCTGGTCCTTCTATTGCCAGGCCTCGCCCATCGCCCACATCAGCCATCTGCCCATCGCGTCCCGCCCGGTTCACCGGCCCACGGGAGGCGGCGCCGAGGACGTCGGGCTTCACTCGCTCCGGGCCATCCCGTGGAACTTCGCCTGGACCCAGAACCGCTACTGCGTGCCCGGCTGGTACGGGGTCGGGAGCGCCCTCGAGGCCTTCGCCGGCGAAAGCGACGAGCGGCTCCGGCTCCTCAGAAAAATGCACCGCGAATGGCCGTTCTTCCAGGTGCTCATCGAAAACGCCCAGATCGAGCTCGTGCGGGCGGACATGGACACCGCCGCCCTGTACGCGGCCCGCACGCAGCCCAAGGGATTGGGGAAAAAATTTCACGAAACCATCCAAAGCGAATACCGCCGCACCAAGGAGTGGGTGCTCAAGATCATCGAGGACGACCGCCTGCTCGCGCACGCCGAGCCCGTCCTGAGAACCGTCGAGATGCGCAACAGACTGCTGCGGCCCCTGAGCGAGCTTCAGATCGCCCTCATGGACGCCTGGGACGCGCTGCCGGAGGACGACCGAGGGCGCGAGCACTGGCAGGAGGCGCTGCTCCTGAGCGTCACAGCGGTCGCCGCCGCCATGCAGAGCACGGGATAGCCGAGGTCAGCGTGCTGTTTCTATGTTGGGATCAGGAGGGAAGCCCGCACCTTCCCCCTTATCCCCGGCTGGTGTAAAATAAGAATTTAAGCCGTCCGGGCCGACAAATATGAAAAGCGCCGAAATTCGTAAGATTTTCAAGGACTTTTTCATCGAGCACGACCACGAGGCCGTCGCCTCGTCCTCGCTCGTGCCCTACGGCGACGAGACCCTTCTCTTCACGAACGCCGGCATGAACCAGTTCAAGAACGTCTTCCTCGGCCGGGAGAGCCGCGCCCGCACGCGCGCCGTCACGGCGCAGAAGTGCATGCGCGTGAGCGGCAAGCACAACGACCTCGAAAACGTGGGCCGCACCGCGCGCCACCACACCTTTTTCGAGATGCTCGGAAACTTCTCCTTCGGCGATTACTTCAAGAAGGAGGCCATCGCCTACAGCTGGGAATTCCTGATGAAGCGCATGGGCGTCGACGCGAAGCGCCTCTGGGTGACGGTCTACGAGGAGGACGACGACGCGCACGATTTGTGGAAAAAAATGAACGTGCTTCCTGGCGAGCGCATCCGAAAGCTGGGCAAGGAGGAGAATTTCTGGGCCATGGGAGAGACCGGCCCCTGCGGCCCGTGCTCGGAGATCCACTACGACTGGGGCGAGGAGCACGGCTGCAAAAAACCGTCATGCAGCGCGGGATGCGAGTGCGGGCGCTTCGTCGAGCTCTGGAACCTCGTTTTCATGCAGTACAACCGCACGGAGAAGGGCGGGACGGAGCCTTTGGGAAAGCCCTCCGTGGACACGGGGATGGGCATCGAGCGCATCGCGGCCGCGACGCAGGACGTTTTTTCCAACTACGAGACCGACCTCTTCCAGCCCCTCATCCGGGCGGTCGAGGACATTTCGAAGCGCGGCTACGGGGATTCCGCCGACGCGACGGTTTCCATGAACGTCATCGCCGACCACGCGCGGGCGCTCACGTTTCTCATCTCGGACGGCGTCACCCCCTCGAACGAGGGGCGCGGCTACGTGCTCCGCAAAATCATGCGCCGCGCCATGAAGCACGGGCGCTACGTGGGTCTTGAAGAGCCTTTCCTGTACCGGCTCGTGGAGACGGTGGCCGGGGCGATGGCGGACGAATATCCCGAGCTGCGACGGACGCGCCCCTACGTCGAGGAGGTGTGCGAGAGCGAGGAGAAGAAATTCGCCGATACGCTCGCGGTCGGCATGAATCTTCTGGAGAACCTTTTCGAAGATATGCGCGCGAAGGGCGAGAAGGTGATTCCCGGAGAGGATGCGTTCCGCCTCTACGACACCTACGGGTTTCCGCTCGACCTCACCGGGGACGTCGCCAGGGACCGCGGCTTCGAGGTGGACGGGGCGGGATTCGAGGCATGCCTCGCCAAGCAGCGCGAGGCGGCGCGGCGCTCGTGGCGGGCCGCGGCCCCCACCCAGGTCGAGGGCGTCTACCGGGACCTCGCCCGGGAAAAACCTATTCCGTTTCTCGGCTACGAGGCCCTCGAAGTGGAGCGCACCGAGGTTCTCGCCATTCTCCGGGACGGCAAGCGTGTGGAGTGCTTAGTGCAAGGACAGGAAGGTGAAGTTGTCCTGAATGAAACGCCGTTCTACGCCGAGGCCGGCGGCCAGGTGGGCGACGCGGGCGTGCTTTCGATAAACGGGACTCTCGTGGAGGTGCATGATACGCAGAAGCCCGTCGAGGGGCTCGTCGTGCACAAGGCGCGCGTTCAGTCGGGCCGGCTGCGCACGGGAGACTTCGTGCGCGCCCGGGTGGACGCCGCTCGGCGCCTCGACACCATGGCTAACCACACGGCGACGCACCTTCTCCACGCGGCGCTGCGCGAGATACTGGGCGAGCACGTCAAGCAGAGCGGCTCCCTCGTCGCGCCCGACCGGCTGCGCTTCGATTTCTCCCACTTCAAGCAGGTTCCGCCCGACGTGCTGCACGCCATCGAGGACCGCGTCAACGGCGAAATCCGCGCCGACAAGACGCTCGTAGTGGAGGAGATGACGCTCGACGAGGCGCTGGCGCGGGGGGCGATGGCGCTCTTCGGGGAGAATTACGGCGAGCGCGTGCGCGTCCTCACGGTACCCGGCTTCAGCGTCGAGCTCTGCGGCGGCACGCACACGCGCACCACCGGCGAGATCGGCCTTTTCAAGTTCACCGAGGAGCGCGGCGTCGCCTCGGGCGTGCGGCGCGTCGAGGCGCTCACGGGGCGCGGCGCCCTGGCCCGAATCCAAAGGGATTGGGAAATTCTATCCCGGGCCACCGAACGCCTGAACGCCCCCCGCGAGGACATCCTGGATCGGCTGGAGGCGCTGCGCAAGCACGTGGAGGCGTACGAGAAGGAGATCGAGCGGCTGAAAATCGCGGCCGCCTCCGCCGATTCCGGGGGAGAAAGCTGGGAAAAATTCGTGCGCCGTGTGTCCGACGTCCGGGTTCTCGCGAGGGAGGTGCAGGGGCTCGACCCGGCGGGGCTGCGCGGCCTCTCGGACCGCTTCATGGAAAAGCTCGGCTCGGGCGTCGTTGTGCTCGGATGCCGCGACGGGGACAAGGCGGCGCTTCTTGTTTCCGTCAGCAAAGATTTAACGCCGCGCCTCCACGCCGGAAAAATCATCAAGGAGCTCGCACCCCTTATGGACGGCACGGGCGGCGGCAAGCCCACGCTCGGGCAGGCCGGGGGCAAATCGCCCGAGAAACTTGCCTCGGCGCTCGAGCGAAGCTATGCTGTGGTTGAGGAGCATATGAAGAAGTCGGCGTGATATGGGAAATTTCCACCGACCCCGACGCTGCACACGGGGCAAGCGTTTGACGCTTGTTTTCGCGGCGTTCCTCCTGCTCGCGGGGTGGGGCGCCTCCGCCCAGGACGAAATCCGACTCGCCCGCCTCACGGAGGGGCTCTCGCGCTCCTTCCTCTCGGGCCACTGGATCGACGGGGAAAGGCGCATCCGCTATCGCCACCAGGTGCAGAATTTTTCGCACTCGCGCAAGCTTGATCCCCGCCTCGTGGAGGCGGTCGTCGCCGTCGAGTCGAACTTCAACCCCCGCGCCGTCTCGCGCAAGGGGGCGGCGGGACTGATGCAGCTCATGCCGCAGACCGCGAAGCAATACGGCGTCGAGAACCGCTTTGACCCCATCGAGAACCTTGCGGCCGGCACACGCCATCTGCGCGCCCTCCTCGACCGCTACGAGGGCAACCTGGAGCTTGCGCTCGCCGCGTACAACGCCGGCGAGGACGCCGTCGAGCGCTACGGAGGCGTTCCGCCGTATCCGGAGACGCGGAATTTCGTCAAGAAAGTGCTCGCGCTCTACTACAAGGCGGCAAGGCCGCCCGACAGCCGCTTCTACCGCTACGAGGACGAGACGGGGCGCACGTGCATCTCCAACGCCGTCCCCGCGGGCGCGCGGAACGTTTCGCCGGTGGTCTTCACGCGGCGCACCAACTTTTAGGCCGCTTTGGTGCGACAGGGTTTCCATGCCGGAGCCTTCCGAAAATTTCGACGCGCTTTTTGAAGCCGGGCAGCGCCATGCCCGGGCCCGCCGCCACGCGGAAGCCCTGGAGCCGCTCGAGCAGGCGCTGCGCCTTCGTCCCCACAGCGAGAAGGCGTTGAACCTCCTAGGCCTTATGCACTTCCGCCTCGACCACTATCGGGAGGCCGAGGAAATCTACCGCGCGCTCGTGCAAAACAACCCGCAGGTGCATACGCTTCATCTCAACCTGGGGCTCGTCTACATCAAGATGAACCGCCTGAACGAGGCCGAGGCCCACCTCACGAAAGCGCTCACACTCGAGCCGCGCCACACCAAGGCGAGCATGTACCTGGGCCTGGTCTACGAGCGGCGGGGGGAGCTGGGGCGCGCACTCGAGTGCTACGAAAAGAGCGGCGCGGACAAGCAGGCGAACCGCATTCGCAGGGCGTTCGCCGAGCGCGCCGAGGCCCCCGGCCCGAGCGGCGCGGACACGCTCAAGGTGCGTGTGCCCCGGGAGGAGGACATTCTCGGCGTCGAGCAGCCGCCCCCCGCGGCCCAGCGCGAGTCGCGACCCCCGACCGTAAAGTTGCAAATTCGCGTGTTTGATGCCGAGAGCGCCTCGCACCCGCGAGGCTTCGCCCTTTTCGACCGGGGGCGCGCGCTTCGCGTGTCGGTCGAAAAGCATTTCTACGCTTCGGCGGGAAACGCCGCCGGGGTGGCCGGGTGGCTTCGGGCGTCGCATGCGGCGTTTTCTGCGCGCCTTATCCGTCTGGAAGGGAGCGGACAAATTCTCTTCACCGCTCCGCCGGAGCGCTCCGGGTACCTTCTGGCCGGAGGCTTCGACGCGTTCCACGTCCTGCAGGACGCGCTTTGGGGAATGAGCGGCGGCCTCGAGGGCGCCGAGCGCTCGTTCGGGGAGCGCTCGTTTCTCGTCGTCAGCGGAGAGGGCGTCATCGCCGTGGCGTCCCGCGCCCGGCCGGCGGTGCAGAACCTCGAAGTGCTTCCATTCCAAACGCCCGTTTCAAGAGTGCTCGGCTGGGCGTGCGCGAAGCCGCCCGAGATTGCCTCGCGCCATCCCCTGCTTCCGCACAAGGACCCCGTGCTGCGCTTCGTCGCGGCGGGGCTGGTGCTCCTCTGGGAGCCTTGACGGGAGATATCCGCGGAATGAGATTGCCCCGGTTCAATTTTGAGGGGGCGGGGCTTTCCCAGCCCAAATAGGGCGCGTCCCGACTAGCCGAGGATGCTCGACACAAGTCGGCAGACACCGCGCCCCTACCGGGTTGCCCCACAACACCATGACGGCGAAGTTTTTCCGAAATGACTTATCCACCGCTTGAGCCGTATACCTATTCGGCGCCGCATCACACGGGCGCGGCGCCGGAGGTGTTTTCTCCTCCGCACGAGACGCCGCCGCAGCCCCCGCCGAGGCCCATGGTTTTTTGGAACGTCCTTTTGTTCGTCCTGACGGGATTCACCACGCTCGCTGCCGGCTGGTACAACGCCTTTCGTTTCCTGTTTCAGGAGGAAATGGCCGAGACGTTCAAGCCGGAAACGCTCCCGGTCGCCTTGCTTTCCTACTTTATCGCCATATCTCCTTACCTTCTGCGCGGCCTGCTGAGTCCCATTGTGTGGCTCAACGGCGTGCTTTTCTCGTTTTCGATTCTTCTTATCCTCGGCTGCCACGAGCTGGGGCATTACCTCACCTGCCGCCGCTACGGCGTGGACGCGACGCTTCCTTACTTTCTTCCCTTCCCGAGCATCGTGGGCACCATGGGCGCTTTCATCCGCATCCGCTCGCCGATCCCCACGCGGAAGATTCTTTTCGACATCGGCGTCGCGGGGCCCATCGCGGGCTTCGTGGTCGCCGTGCCGATTGCTTTCCTCGGGCTGGCGCAGAGCACGGTCATCCGCACCGCCGACACGGGGAGCATCATGGTGTTCGGGGAGCCGCTCGTGATGGCGTGGATGCGGTCGGTCCTGTTTGGCCCGCTTCCCGCAGACTCCGTGCTTTTCATTCACCCCATGGCCTTCGCCGGATGGTTCGGGTTTCTCGCAACGGCCTTCAACCTGCTGCCCGTGGGGCAGCTCGACGGCGGCCACATGCTCTACGCATGCATGGGAAACGCCTACCGTTGGGTGGGGCGGGCGGTGTTCGTCGTGGCGCTCGTGCTCTCCCTTTGGTGGCCGGGGTGGCTCCTGTGGTGCGTCATCTTCGCCCTGATGGGATTCCGCCATCCGCGCGTCCAGTATTCCGAGGAGCCGCTCGACGGGCGGCGCCTCCTGGTTGCGTGCTTCGGCCTTGCCATGCTGGTTCTGACGTTCATACCCGTGCCCGTGTGGTTTGTGGAATGAGGAAAACGGAAAGCGGGCCATTCACCGTAGGCCGTGACCACGTCGTCCCGCAGGAGGACGGCACGCTCCTCGTGTTCTCGAAGGAACCCAAAGACGAGACGTGGCGGCTGCGGAAATTCCGAAAGACGCGCGTCGTCGTCCGCGGCGAGGCGTTCTATATCGCGCAGATCCGGGACGGTGGCGGCGCCTGTGATCTGGTCTATGTGCTTGCGCCCTGGCCGAAGGACACCTCCGACCTGGCAGGTGCCACGGTGCACTACGACGAAGACTACATCTGCGCGCTGGGCGAGACCCATGAGCGCGCTCGTGAACGCAGACGCATTGGGCAGGGGATGCTTTTGCTGGCGCCCCTTTTGGGATTTGCGCAGGAGCGGACGAAACGAAGATGGGAAAAGGAGCTGGAAGTGCCCGCGCGTGTTCTGACGCTTTACTCTTGCTATTTGGAAGGCGGGGTCGGCTTTACAGTAATGGTGCTTGCAACGATTTGGATTCTGAGCGGCCATCCCGCTTTCCTGTTTCCGCTATTATGGCAACTTTCGGGAGGTTTCTTGGTAACCCTCGACGCCATCGCACGCTACCTATATGTGGGACCCCTCGGTCCGCGCTACTACGGCTTCCTGGAATACGTTTTTAAGCGGGAGCCGCTCTCCGTTTCCGTCCCCGAGCAGCCCATGAAAACCCCTTCCCCCGACTCGGACGAGCCTTCCGGGGCAAAGGAAGAGCCGCCGGAAGAAAACCCTACAGCCCCTTCTTGATCAGCTCGACGAACGCCTCTTTCGGCGCGGCGCCCATGACGCGGTCCACCTCCTTGCCGTCTTTAAAAAGAATCACGGTCGGGATGGCCTGGACGCCCAAATCCGCAGGAACTTTCTGGTTCTCCTCGGTGCTCAGCTTCCCGACTTTGATCTTTCCCTGGTATTCCTCGGCGAGCGCTTCGATGGTCGGGGCGACCATCTTGCACGGGCCGCACCATGTGGCCCAAAAATCCACCAGGACGGGCTTGTCGGCCTTGAGGACTTTCTCCTCGAAATTATCGTCGGTAAATTTTACCGTATGCTCGGGCATGCAAAACCTCCTGTTTTTGCGTGAAACGCAAGCATAGCACATTCGCCGCGGGGATACCAGACTCGGAAAGTCCGCGGTTTCCGGCAGCTCCCGCCCCGCGCCCTACGCTTCGTGCTCCGCGAGCCGCCGCGCGCCCCAGAGAAGCGGCGCGACGAAAAGGCCGAGGCTCAGGACGATGAAGAGCGCGTAGTGCGCCCACGCGGCGGCGCTGTATTCCCACCCGTAGGAGGAGCGGATGAAGTGGAAGTACACGGGGCGCGCCGCGAGCGCCATCGAGAGCGCCACGTACGCGAGGCTCGCCGTGATGTAGAGGAGCGCACCGCCGGATACGGCGACGCGCGCGGCGCTCTCGGCGTCGAACTGCGGCGCCGCGGCGCCCATGCCGATGCCGAGGCCCGTGAGCGCGAGCGTGATGAAAAAGAGCATGCCGACGGAGAGCACCGCCATGTAACGGTCCACTTCGAGAATCCAATTGGAAAGCGTCACGATGACGAGCGAGAGGCCGAAAAGCGGCACGAAGGCGGTGAGGCATTTGTTCCACAAGACGCGCCCCAGCCGCAGTGGCGCCGCGTAGAGGAGCCACACGGCGCGGCCTTCTATGCTTACCGCCGGGTAGACGAAGCGCGCCGCCACGGCGGCGAGGACGAAGCCCGCCATGCCGACGTTGGCAAACGAGAGCGCGTCCCGGAGTATGGGATTGGGAAACGGAAGGTTGGCCAGGTTGTAGAGGTAGATCACCACGAGCGCCGCAAGGAGCGCGAGCTGTGACCACTGCGCCGAGTCGCGGAAAAACGAGACCGAGTCCTTCCACAGAAGCGCCGCCGTGTGGGGGTGAAAGCCCTTCAGCATGCGCCGGAGCGTCCGCGCGCCCGGCGTGCGCTTGACGCGGTGCGTGATGTGCTCCGTGAGGTTCGCCGTCTCCCACGCGCGGAAGTAGAGGCGCGACGCGACGAGCGTCAGGACACCCCACGCCGCCGCCGCGAGCGCCGCGAGCCACAAGAGGGGCAGGAGGCTCTCCCCCGCCGTGCCTTCGAGAAAGGACATGCTCGCGCGCGCCGCCCACGTCGAGGGCAGGTAGGGCACCGCGGGAAGCGCCACGCGCTGCAGTAGCTCCCGAATCTCGTCCGTGTCCTCGGTCGCGAAAATTTCCTCCGGGCGCATGAAGCGGATCGCAAGCGCCACCGCGATGCCCGCCGCGAGCCCCAGCACTCCCAGCAGGCGCGAGGTCTTCTCCGCCGGGAGCACGCGCATGAGGAAGAGCGTCCCGAGCGCGCCCAGGGCGGAGGGCGCGACGGCGAACAGGAGCAGAACGAGCGGAAGCGCCAGGTAATACTCCGGCCCGCCGTGAAACACCTTGCCCAGCGCGAGCAGGATGGGCAGGGGGAACACCACCGCGACGTAGGACGCGCTCAGAGCCGTCTCCCAGAATTTTTCCTGGAAAATTTTTACCCGCCCGAGCGGAAGGGCGTGAAGGAGCACGAGGTCGTTCGCCAGGTACTGCGACGAGAGCGAGGCGGTGAGGTTGCTGAAGAGAAGCATCGAGAAGACGAAGAGGTAGACCATGGCGAGCAGGCGCTCGGCGAACCCGAGGACGAAGAACGGCGAGAAATCGGGAAACGAGAGGAGATATTCAAAAACGCGCACGGAGGCCAGGTAGAGCGCCGCCATGAAGGCGAGGCCGAAGAACCCGATGGCGCCCGCCTTCAGCGCCGTCGTCCACCGCAACGGCCACACCGCGTTCCGGAAAATCGCAAAGCGCAGGAGAAGGAGGGAAGTCATGCCGAAAGACGCCTTCCTCTAAACTACGGTGCCGCTACCCTGCCCCAAGTTCCCTTGGCTGTGGCGCGCTCGATGCGGAGCGGGAAGAAATTTCCCGCGCCGTCCGGCGGAGCCGAGAGCGAAACCTCGATGTAGTTTCCAGTAAGAGCCGCGGGAGCGCCGCTCCGGCTTTCGAGGAGCGCGGCCCGCTGAATCTTTCCCTCCTGCGCGCGGCGGAAGCGCAGGTTGAGGCGGCGCGAAAGGTTCCTCAGCTGCGCGCCCCGCTCCGAGGCGGCGCGCCCGGGCACTTTCTCCCGAAAGCGCAGCGCCGCCGTCCCCGGACGCGGCGAATAGCGGAAGACGTGCAGGTACGTCAGGTTGCTCCGCTCGACGAAGCGGAGCGTCGCGTCGAAATCTTTTGAGGTCTCGCCGGGGAAGCCCACCAAGACGTCGGCGCCGATTCCGGCGTCGGGCAGATTCTTTCCGACGCGCTCGAGGACGCGCGCGTACTGCGAGACCTGGTAGGGGCGCCCCATGCGGCGGAGCACCGCGTCCGAGCCGCTCTGGAGCGGCACGTGGAAATGCGGCGCGATGCGCTCCTCGCCCGCGGCCAGGCGGACGAGCTCGTCGGTCACCTCCAGCGGCTCGATGGAGCTCAGGCGCAGGCGCCGGATTCTTTCGATCTTCAGAAGCCGCTCGACGAGCCGCGCGAGGTTCACGCCCTCGCCGTTCAGGTCGAGCCCGTAGCGGCCGAGGTGGATGCCCGTCAGCACGATCTCGGGGTGTCCGGCCTCGGCGAAGCGGCGCGCCTGCTCCTCGATGCGCCCGGGCGGGAGGCTCCGGCTCGCGCCGCGCACCGCGGGGATGATGCAGAACGTGCAGCGCGCGTCGCAGCCGTCCTGCACCTTCAGGAACGCGCGCGACTTGTCGAAGAATCTCTCCAACGGGGCGTAGTCCAGCTCGCGCGCCTTGAGGATGTCGCCGTCGTAGACGTGCTCGACCGGTTCCTGCCGCGCGTGCCTTTCGACGATCTCGGCGATGCGCGCCTTGTCGGCGTTCGAGACGAGGAAGTCGATTTGAGGAATTTTTTCGCGCAGCGTCGTGTTGCGCGTCGCGTAGCAGCCCGTGAGGACCAGGATCGCCGTCGGGTTGCCGCGCTTGACGCGGTGGGCGAACCGGCGCGCGTCCGAGTCGGCGCGGCGGGTGACGGTGCACGTGTTCGCGACGACGACCGCCGCGTCGCGAAACGTCCGTGCGGGCCGCCAGCCGCGCTCGCGCAGATCATGCTCGACGAGCGCCGAGTCGAACTGGTTCAGGCGGCAGCCGAACGTGCGGACGTAAAAGGTGCGGTGTCGCATGTCCCTTTACGCCCTTACTTCCGCCGCCGCCGTTTTCGGTACGTTCCGCTCCTGCCGCCGATTTTTTCGAGCAGCGCGATTTCCTCCACGGCCATGCCCTTGTCGAGCCCCTTGGCCATGTCGTAGAGCGTGAGCGCCGCCACCGCGGCCCCGACGAGCGCCTCCATCTCGAATCCCGTCCTGGCCTTGCCCTCGATGACGCTCTCGATGACGATGCGGGAGCGGTTGAAGCGAAACGTGATGTCGGCGAAGGAAAACGCGATCGGGTGGCAGAGGGGAATCAGACTCGCTGTGCGCTTGGCGGCCATCAGGCCGGCGAGTTTGGCGGCGGCCAGGGCGTCACCCTTGGCGAGGGTGTTTTCTCGAACGGCCCGGAGCACCTTCGCGGGGGCGCGCAGCGTCGCCTGCGCCACGGCCCTGCGTTTCGCGGCGGGTTTCCCGCCGACGTCCACCATGCGGGCCTTCCCGCGGGCGTCGGCGTGGGGAAGCTTCATGACTTGGGCTGGAATTGCTCAGGAAGGTGCTTAAGGACCAGCTGGTAGTAAAGCACCTCCTGTTCCGCCACCATGGTCTCCCGGTCGAACCCCCGCAAGTAGCGGCGCCCGGCCTCGCCCATGCTGCGCCGCAGAGCGTCGTCCTGGAGGAGCAGCACCACGGCGTCGCCGATTTTTGGAATCCTTCGGGGCGGCACGAGGATGCCGGTGACGTTGTCGTGCACCACCTCGTCCGCGCCGGAGATGTCCGTGCCCACGACTGGCACGCCCGCCGCCATGGCCTGCGGGTACACCTGCGGCAGGCCCTCCCAGAGCGAGGTGAGCAGCAGCACGTCAATGGATTTCATAATCTCCGGCACGTCCTCCCGCCAGCCCGTGAGCTTCACGACGTCTTCCAGCCTCATTTCCCGAATCCTTTCCTCAAACCTTAGACGCATCTCCCCGTCGCCCACGAAGAGGAAGCGCGCATCGGGTATCTGGCGGTGCACGTAGCGGGCGACGCGCAAGAAGTCGAGGGGCGCCTTTTGGGGCTTGAGGCAGCTCACCATGGCCACTACCTTGGCGCCGTTTTGGATGCCGAGCTCGGCGAGCTTCTTTTCGCGGTCCACCTTGGCGTTCGCGAAGCGCTGGATGTCCACGCCGCTCCGGATGTTGACCGCGTCGTGTTCGCCAAGGATTCCTTTGCTCTTCCCCTCGTCGATGTTCGCGCGCGAGACCGCAATGAATTTGGTCGTGATCCACGCCGTGATTCTTTCCAAAAAGACGTACAGCATGTTCCGCCAGGCGGGGAGGTACTCGCTGAAGGCGAAGCCGTGGATGGTGTGGATGATGACCGGGACGCCGGCGGCGTAGGCGGCCCAGCGGCCGACGATGCCCGCCTTGGAGCTGTGCGTGTGGACGATGTGTGGGCGGAGCTTTTTCAGGATGCGTCGGATCTTCCAAAACGCCCGCCAGTCGCGCAGCAAGGAGATGGGGCGCCGCATCTCGGGCATGAAATAGCAGCGAGTGTTTTGAAGCGCTTTGGCGCGGGGCGCCATGTAGCCGCCCACGCCGGCGATGAGCGTCACCTCGAAATGCTCGCGATCCAGGTGCTCGACCGTGTAGAGCGTGTTCATCTGGGCGCCGCCGAACTCGAGCTTCGTGATGATGTGCACCACCCGAATCGTTTCGGGAAGCGACATCTCAATCCTTTCCTGGTCAGGCTTGGAATAAACTTCCGGTTCCGTCATAAATTGTTATTTCGCGAGGCGCTCCGCGGCCGCACGCCCGGCGTTCAGCGAGTCCTCCATGCTCAGGTAATCCCACTGCCCGTAGCGCCCGAGCGAGGCCACGCCGTGCTTGTCGAAAAAAGCGCGCAGGCGCTCGACCGCCTCCCGGCGCGCGCCGTCGAAGAGCACGTACGCGGGCTCGATGCGCCGCGCGTCCACCATGGCGATGTCGCCTTCCCGCTTCACCGCGCCCCACCGCTTTAGCCCTTCGACCACGCGCCGGTAAAGGTCCCGAACGCGAGGGCGCTCGCCGGAACGGTACGACACCTCGACGTACGCGGTCGAGTGTCCCCGGGGGGCGAGCGCGGGGGCGAAGTTCGAGGGAAAGCCTACCCGATAAAACACGAATTCCTTTTCAGGAAAATACACCCAATGGCTCTCGCAGCGCTTCTTTCCGCGCAACCCGAGATTAAAGTTGAGCACGTTGACGAACCGCAATTTTCCCCCGAGCCGCTGAAGCGCCTGGGGCACGCCGCACGCCCTGCCCACGAGCCGCGGCAGGGGCATGGTGCTCACCAAGCAATTATACGTGGCTGTATCACCGTTTGCAAACCGCACCTTCCTCCGTCGAAGGTCGATCGCGCGCACGCAGGCGCCCAGGCGCAGCCCGTCGACCCGGCGGGCCAGCGCCGTGCTGAAGGCGCCGACGCCGCCCTCCCGGGGGTAGAGAAACGTCGGGTTGTAGCCGAACTGCTTTTTACCGATCCCGAGCGCCCCGCGCACCACGTCCTCGAGCGACGGCCGCGGAACGCTCCACGAAACCCAGTCGGCCGTGAGCGCGTCGAGGTCCGTGCGCCAGAGCTTTTCGTTGTAGGGAATCATGAAGTGCCGCGCGATGCCATCGCCGAAGGTTTCCCTCGCCCATGCCTTGAACGATTTCTTCTTGGGTGCCTCGGGGCTTCGCTTCGCCTGCCGGGCCCCGACGAACGAGAGAAGGCACTCCCGCACGACCTCGGGCGGAAGCCCGTGCAGGTTGGCCTGAAACGGGTACGGCGTGAGCGCGCCGTGCGAGAAGACGCTCGAGCGCCGCTCCACATGGACCCAGTTGCCGCGCAGAAGGCGTTTGACCAGCGCGCGGTTCTCCGGGCGCCGCATGTGAAGAAGGTGGCCCGTCAGATCGAACGTGAACTTCCCGCACCGGACGGAGCGGGCGAGCCCGCCGGGCGCGGACTCACGTTCGCAGACGACGCACTCCCTGCGGCCCCGAAGAAAGTAGGCCGTGGCGAGACCCGTCAGGCCTCCGCCCAGCACCAGAACGTCCGCGTGGAAGCGACTCACGGGCCTCCCAAAAGGACGCCACAGCAGGTGGCTTCAGGCACTAAAGACATACGTGGTTATTATACAGCGTCTTCCGCGGGGAGCGCAGAGGCTCCTCCCACGCCTTGACACCCTCTCGAGGACGCGCCTAACATAGTTGGGTATGGAAATCGCGCTTCGGCTCGAAGACGTGCACAAGGCGCTCGGGCGAGGGTTCCTGCCCCGCAAGCGCCCGGTGCTCAAGGGGGTGTCCTTCGACGTTCATGAAGGGGAAATTTTCGGATTCCTGGGGCCGAACGGCTCCGGAAAAACCACGACGATAAAGACCGCCCTGAACCTCCTTCGCCTCGACCGGGGGCGCATCGAGCTGTTCGGCGTGCCGCACACGAGACCGTCCGCGCGGCGCCGGATCGGATTCCTTCCGGAGAACCCGTACTTCTACGATTACCTAACGGGGCTGGAATTTTTGAAATTCTACGGCGCGCTCGCGGGCCTTTCCGCCCCGGAGCGCCGCGCGCGGAGCGGCGAGCTGCTGGAGCGCATCGGCCTCGCGGACGCCGCGTCCCTCGCGCTGCGCAAGTATTCGCGCGGCATGCTCCAGCGCGTCGGCCTCGCGCAGGCGCTCATCGCCGACCCCGACCTGCTCCTCCTGGACGAGCCGCTCGCGGGCCTCGACCCTTTCGGGCGAAAGGACGTGCGCGACCTCCTCGTGGAGCTCCGGGACCGCGGCAAGACCGTCTTCTTCAGCAGCCACATCTTGGCCGACGCCGAGATGCTCTGCGACCGCGTGGGGATCTTGCGCGACGGCCGCGTGGAGTGCGTCGCCATGCGAGACCTGGCGCAGCAGGTTCCGGAGCAACGGTACGAGATCGTCTGCCGCGGCATCAAGCGCGAAGCGCTCAAGGATTTCACCGTGGCGCTCGAGAAGGACGGGGCGCACATGGTGCACGCCCGCGACGCGAAGGAGAAAGACAAACTGCTCGCGCTCGTGGCCCTAAACGGCGGAACCGTGGAAAGCGTCGTTCCCCAGAAGCCTTCGCTCGAAGCACTCCTCGTTAAGCTGTTTGAGCGTCCGGCCCGGGAGGACGCCGGGGCGCCAGCCCTCCGAAGCGAGGCCTCCGCGGAGGATGGAGACGGGCCGGCGACATGAAGATCTACGCTATCGCCCTGAACACGTTTCGCGAGGCGGTCCGCCACCGGATCCTCTATCTTTTGTTTCTGTTTGCGGCGGGACTCATCGCCTCGGCGCGCGTCCTGGGGGAACTCACGGTCGGCGACAAGCTGAAAATCATGGCCGACGTCGGTCTTTCCGGAATCTCGCTCTCGGCCGCCATGATCGGGCTTTTTCTGGGCATCGGGCTGGTTTCACGCGAGATGGAGCGCCGCACGATCCATGTCGTCCTCGCCAAGCCCATCGCCCGTGCCTATTTCCTTTTCGGAAAAGCGCTCGGCCTCGCCGTGACCATCCTGGTCGTCGTGGTTTTCCTGGGATTGGAGCTTCTCGCGGTGCTCTACGCCTTCTCGGGCGAGTGGAAGTGGATTCTCATGGAAAGCGCCTTCCTAGCGTTCTTCGAGGCACTCGTGATACTCGCGTTTTCAGTCGTGTTCTCCACCTTCACCACGCCCATCCTCGCCGCGTTCTACACGCTCGCCTTCTACATCATCGGGCACCTCTCGTGGACGTTCCGGATGCTCGCCAACCGTGCCGTGGACGAGGGCTTGCAATCGTTCTGGTACGCGGTTTATCTCGTGCTTCCGAACCTGGAGCGCTTCAACGTCCGTGCGGAGCTCGTGCACGGCGTCCCGGTGGATATTCGGTACGGGGTGGTGCTTCCGGCCCTCTACGGCGTCCTGTACGCGCTCTTTCTGCTCCTTGCGGCGAGCGTCATCTTCGAGCGGAAGGACATGACATGAACCGTGCGGAAGGTGCAAAGCGCCGCGTTGGATGCCCCGCACCTTCTGCACTTTCCGAACGAATTCGGAACTCATCGCACATGGCACCGGAAAGCCCGATAAAGATTGTCTCATGATCTGGCGCGCGGCGGGCATCGTGTGTTTCCTGGCGCTGGCGCTCGGCCTCACGCACCACATTGAGCGCGAGGGCGTCGGCCCCCGCGCGGAGGTGCACTTCCTCTACCTTCCCTCGAGCGAGTATTTGGAAATCACCTCTCTCGGACACACGATGCTTCTCGCCGACGTTCTCTACCTCTGGTCGATTCAGTACTACGGCGACTACACGGGGCGGTGGATGAAGCGGTTCGACTACCTATGGCACATCTACGACGTCATCACCGACCTTGACTCGACGTTCACCGACGCTTACTACATGGGGTCGCTCGTAATGAGCCTCGACGCCGAGGACCGCGACATGGCGGTCCGGCTTCTGGAAAAGGGCATCGCGCACAACCCGAAGGAATGGATGTTTCTGTTTGAGGCAGCGTTCCTGCGCTACGAGGAGGCGCGCTACGAGGAGGCCGCGTACTATTTCGGGCGTGCCATGGCCGTTCAGGGCTCGAGTCCCGCCGTGAAGCGCCTCCACGCGTCCATGCTCGCCAAGGCC
Organism: Acidobacteriota bacterium; assembly: GCA_020349885.1. Lineage (NCBI taxonomy): Bacteria > Pseudomonadati > Acidobacteriota > Acidobacteriota bacterium. The sequence goes on along the minus strand of CP070701.1, from coordinate 913,880 downwards.
GGCCGCTACGAGGAGGCGGTCCGGGTGTGGGAGCAGGTTTGCCTCGAAAGCGACGACCGCTGGATCCGGAACATCGCCGGACGCCACATTTTCGAGATCCGCGTCAAGATAGATAAGCTTCGCCTGGAGAAGGCGCGGGAGGAATACCGGGCGCTACGGGGCAGACGGCCGCACAGCCTGGCGGCACTCGTACGGGCGGGCTTTCTCCCCTCGCTGCTGCTCGACCCTTACGGCGAGCCCTACCTCTACGATCCGCGGACGGGAGACGTATCTTGCTCATCCCAGTATCGCTTCATGACCCCTCCACCGCCGTGCTCGCCGCTGCCGTAGCGTTCGCGTTCGGGGCGGTCTGGGGAAGTTTCGTCAACGTCTGCATCCACCGCATTCCCCATGGCCTCTCCCTGGTTCGCCCTCCCTCCCGCTGTCCGTACTGCCTGGCGCGCATCGCCCCCTACGACAACGTGCCCGTGCTGTCGTATCTCTGGCTGCGCGGACGATGCCGCCGCTGCCGCATGCGCATCTCGCCCCTGTACCCCTTCGTGGAGGCCGCCATGGGGGCGGCCGTCGCGGCGCTCTACCTGCGGCACGGCCTGGGGTGGTCGTTTTTCTACGGCGCGGCTTTCGTGGGCCTCCTGCTCGCGCTGGCCTTCATCGACTGGCGGCACTTCCTCCTGCCAGACAGCGTAACGCTTTCGGGCGCCGCGTTCGGCCTCGCCGGCGCCGCGTGGGCGGAGAACCACTCCTTTCTCCAAGCGCTTCTGGGCGCCGCCCTCGGCGCGGGGCTCACGCTCGTCATGTACGGCGCCTACTATCTTCTGCGCCGGCGCGAGGGGCTGGGCCTCGGGGACGTGAAGATGATGCTCCTGGTGGGGGCATTCCTCGGCCCGAAGGGAGCGCTCTGGACGCTCTTTTTCGCCTCGGCCGCGGGACTCCTCTACGCCGCATGGCTCGCCGTCCGCCGTCGCGCCACGTGGCGGACGGCGCTCCCGTACGGAACGTTCCTTTCCCTCGGCGCGCTCGTTCAGTTTTTCGCGGGCGGACGGATCGAGGCGTGGTACTGGAGCAAGAGTCTCGAGCTGATTAAGTATTTGTTCTGAGCGGGCCGTGCCCGGCGCGGCTTCTTTCCGAGATTACTCCATCGTCGGATCGGCCACCTCGCTCACGCCGCCGTCGAGTAGCTTCAGGTTCGTACGTGCGCGCTCGTAGTTCTCCCGGATCGACATCGCCAGCTTGAACTGCTCGCGCGCGAGGTCCCGGAGGCCCTTCTTCACGTAGATCAGCCCCAGGTTGTTGTACATCTTCTCGTTGTAGGGAAAAAGCTCCTTGGCCCTCTTGAGGGTCGCGATGGCGCCGTCCATGTCCCCTTCCCTCAAATACACGAACGCCAGGTCCAGGTGGGCGTCCGGGCAGTGCATATCCTGCGCGGCCGCGAGGAATTCCTCCTTGGCCCTCTTCAGGTCGCCCCGGTTCAGGTAGTAGCGTCCGATTCCGACCCGCGCGAGGCCCTTGGTCGGTTTGATGCTGTAGGCTTTCCGAAAGAGCGCGACCGCCTCGTCCCAGCGCTTCTGCTTCTCGTACACCTGCCCCAGAAGGTAGAGTGCCTGGTAGTTGCCGGGGTCGAGCTGCACGATCTCTTCGAGATCCTTCTGCGCGAGGGGGTGATCCTTGTTCGCGATCATGTTCTCGAGAATTTTGAGGCGCTCCAGGATCTCGATGGCGTCCTTCGGGTCCCGGAGCTCGCCGCCCTCGCCGCCGCCCTCGCCGAAGACGTAGCCGAGACTTTTGAGAACCTCCATTTCCTCGCTGCTCATCTCGCGGCGCGAGAACTCGGGCTCGCCGCCCTCGGGAAGGTATTTCTCTCTCTCCTCCCTGTAGCGCCTGACCAGCCGCGCCTGCTTCTCCGGCTCCTCGCTCCACCGGTTGCGCGTCTCCCCGGGGTCGCGCGCCAGGTCGTAGTACTCCGGCACGGGCGCCTCGATGTACTTCTCGGTCCCGAGCGCAAGCCCCGCCAGGGGCGCCCAGTGGTAGCTCTCGTAGGGAAAGACCGATTCGAGCAGGGCGGCCCGGTCACGCAGGGGCTCGCGCCCCTCCATCGCCGCGAGAACCGACTCCCCCTGCATCTTGCCCGAAGGGGTAATGTCGAAGTACTCGAGGAGCGTGGGCGCGACGTCCGTCAGGCTCATCGACTGCGCGAAGCGCTTTCCCGAAGGCAGGACGCCCGGCTGCGAGAAGATGAGCGGTACCAGCATCGTGGCGTTATAGATGAAGAAGGCGTGGCTTCCCTCTTTGTGCTCGCCGAGGCTCTCGCCGTGGTCGCCGACGGCGACCACGAGCGTGTCCCGGAGAATCCGCCAGCGCTCAAGGCGCGCGAGCATCTCCCCGATGACGCTATCCATGTAGGCAATCTGCCCGTCGTAGGGATCCCTCGAAAATTTTTTCTCGAACTGGGCCGGGGCGCGGTAGGGGCGGTGGGGGTCGAAAAAGTGAATCCAGAGAAAGAACCTCTCCTTGCGCACGTCCTTGAGCCAAAGGAAAGCCTCGTCCAGGGTCTTCTGCGCCGAGCGGCTCCGGATCTCCAGGGAGTTGATCTTCGGGTAGCCGTTCAGGAGGTTGTCGCCGAACGCCTCGAAGCCCTGCGCCATGCCGTAGCGCGAATGGAGCACGAAGGCCGAGATGAACGCGCCGGTCCGCCACCCGTTCTCGCGAAAGATCTCCGCGAGCGTGCGGTACCCCTTGAGAAGCTCGTAGCTGCCGTTGTTGTGGACGCCGTGAAAGACGGGGTAAAGGCCCGTGAGCAGCGTGGCGTGGGAGGGAAGCGTGATGGGCGTGGGGGCGTAGGCCGCGTCGAAGGTGACCCCCTGCTCCGCGAGGCGGTCCAGGGCGGGCGTCTCCCCCCTCTCGTAGCCGTAGCACCCCAAGCGGTCGGCGCGCGTGGTGTCGAGCGTGACGAGGATAAGGTTCCGCCTCTCCGGGGACCGGCTTTCAGCCGAGGCGTCGGCCGGTGAGCCGGCGGGCGAGCGCCACGGCCGCCACACCGCGACCGCCACCGCCACCGCCACCGCCAGAACTACCACGGCCACCGCGAGGAAAACGATAAATCGGCGGGATTTCAAGCTCACTATCCTTCTATCGTCCTATCGTTCTATGTTCTACGCCCTTTTCATTGTAGCAGAATTTGAGGCAGCAAGGAGCTAGCAGTTGGTAGATGGCGGATGGCACTATACCCCATATTCTTTTCCCTTTCCCCTTGACAATGCCGGAATTCGTGCTATAAAGGAAATCCTGGAAGCGCGGTGCCTAAGCATGGTAAGTGCTAGCCCTCCCGCCGCGCTTCCTTCTTTTTTAATCCCCGGCGCGAAGGGGCCGATTGCTGGCGGGCGGTAAAGCCCGGCTTTCGTTTTTAATGTATAATAGTTTCTCGACTCATACCTGATCATACCTAACGGGAAAGCACTGAGCCCATGGCGGAAAACGCGAGGAACGTCGTCATCATCGGCTCCGGCCCGGCCGGACTGACCGCCGCCGTGTACACCTCACGCGCCAGCCTGGAGCCGGTCGTGGTCCACGGGAACGAGCCCGGCGGCCAGCTCATGATAACTACCGACGTGGAGAATTTTCCCGGCTTTCCGGAGGGAATTCTCGGCCCCGAGCTCATGAACCTCATGACGAGGCAGGCCGAGCGCTTCGGCACGGAATTCCTGACGGACCGCGTCGAGGCCGTGGAGCTCGGCGCGCAGCCCTTCGAGGTCGCCACGGACGGCGGCCGGGCGCTCCGCGCGAAGACGCTCATCGTCGCCTCCGGCGCCTCCACCAGGTGGCTCGGGCTCGAGTCGGAGGCGAAGTACCGGGGCCGGGGCGTCTCGAGCTGCGCAACGTGCGACGGGGCCTTCTTCAAGGGCCGGGAATTAATCGTCGTGGGCGGGGGCGACTCGGCGCTGGAGGAGGCGCTTTTTCTCACCCGGTTCGCGTCCAAGGTCACGGTCGTGCACCGGCGAGACCGGCTGAGGGCGAGTAAAATTATGCAGGACCGCGCCTTCAAGAACGACAAGATCGACTTCGTCTGGGATTCCGAAGTGCGGGAAATCCTGGGGGACGGAAAGCGGGTGACCGGCGTCCGCCTGAGTAACAAGAAAACGAAGGAGACGACGGAAGTCTCCTGCGGGGGGGTGTTCGTCGCCGTCGGCCACGCGCCGAACACCGACATCTTCAAGGGGCAGCTCGAGATGGACGCCAAAGGCTACCTCGTCACGAGGCCCGACTCGACCGCGACGAACGTCGAGGGCGTCTACGCCTGCGGGGACGTCCAGGACCACGTGTTCCGGCAGGCCGTCACCGCGGCCGGCACGGGCTGCATGGCCGCCATAGAGGCCGAGCGATACCTCGAAGCGAAAGAGGCGCAGCAGGGCGCATGACCTGGTACGACGTCTCGCCGCTCCTTCACCCGGGCGTCAAGATTCTCCCCAAGAGCACGGACAAGGGGATCGAACTCGAGTTCGTCGGCGAGATCTCGATGGAGAACCCCTCGAAAATTTTCTTCCCCTACGTGGAAAAGGTTCACCGGGAAGCGCTCGAGCATGGTGCCTCCGAGGTGTGCCTCAACCTCACCAAGCTCTCCTACCTCAATTCCTCGGGCATCCTCATGTTCATGAAGTGGGTCAAGCTGATTCAGGGCGCCCCGCCCGACCTGCACTACATGCTGCACATCGTCTACAGCAAGGCCATCGCCTGGCAGCGCGTGGGGATGCGGACGCTGCGCAAGATGGCCCCGAGCGTGGTAGACCTGACGGAGATGGAGTAAACCGGGCCGCAAGGCCGCACCGCTCCCTCGAGGGAAAGGGAAGAAAGGGGGAGTAAGCCCAAAAAAAGGGGACCTCCCCTCCCCTGGGGAGGCCCCTAAGCGGCGGGTTGCAAAGAAGGTTAAGCCCTACGGGCAGTTCACTTCAGGCGGCCAACCGGCGTCTCTCCGCTCCACGTAGCCTGCGGCCGAATCCCATGAACGTCCGGCGCTCGACTCGCCCGCCGCGTTCGCCGCCGTCACCACGATCCACACATCCGGCGCTCCCATATCGTAATTCAGTCGCACCGTCCCGGGTTCTGCCCCAGCCCCGATCGGTACCAGGCACCCGCTCTGTCCGGGCGTCCCGTAGAACGTCCCTATCGGGTTCTCATACACCACGTAGGCGGTTGCTCCGCTGCCGCTCTCATCTTCCACGTCCACCTGCGTTCCCGCTGCATTCGCTATCTTCAGATATGGTGGTGCATCCGACGGCTCATCCGGCGGCGCCGCGCCGCACCCACACACCGCCTCAGAGGGCGACGTTCCGAAGCAGTTGTTGCCGTCCTCAACCGTCACCGTGTAGGTCTCCGTCGTATCGCACGGCACCTGGATAGTCTGCGTCGTCGCCCCGTCGCCGGGCCCGCCAGGAGGCGTCGTGCTCCACGAATAGCTCACGTAGCCCGCGCCGGCATCCAGCGTCGAATCCAGCGGAGCCGCGCAGGTCTCCGTGATAACAGGCGTCGGCAGCGGATTCACCGTCACCACGATCGAGTTGCTCGTCACCGTGTTGCCGCAGCCCGGATCGGTGTCCGTCACGTCGCAGAAGTAGGTATCGGCCACACCCACCGTGACCGTCTGCGTCGTCTCGCCGCCCGGACTCCACAGGTACGTGAACGGTCCGAGGCCGTCGTCCGGCGTGGCCACCAGGTCCACAGAGCCGCCCTCGCAGAACGTTGTCGGCCCGAGCGCCGTTGCCGTCGCGCTCGTGATGCAGGGACACGTGCAGTTCGTGACATCCTCTGCAGGCGACGTCCCGAAGCAGTTGTTGCCGTCCTCCACCGTCACGGTGTAGCTGCCCGTCGAATTGCACGGCACCTGGACAGTCTGCGTCGTCGCTCCATCGCCGGGCTCGCCCGGAGGCACCGAGGTCCACGAGTAGCTCGCGTAGCCCGCGCCGGCATCCAGCGTCGAGTTCGGAACTCCGCAGGTTTCCAAGATGACGGGCGTCGGCAGCGGATTCACCGTCACCGTCGTGCCCGGAACGGTCGTGTCTGAGCACGCAGGCACCGCGCTGTCAGTT